>JAUPKZ010000017.1 GCA_030837195.1 Campylobacterota bacterium | reverse complement strand
AGTCTATCTTCAAGAGAATCTTCTTCATCATCCTCTTTAGTGTTTTTTGCATCTGCAGAAGCGATAGCAGGAGCTTTCTTCACGGCTTTTTCATCTTCGCTATCTTCATCATCTTCTTTTTCTTCGGAAGCGGCTACTTTAGCGGCAGGCTTAATGGTTTTTGGCTTTGTCTGAGCAGCTTTTAACTCCGCAATCTCTTGCTTGAGTTTGTTCATTTCCTTCTCCATTGCCTCAAATCTCTCATACATCGATTCTGCGCTTAGATTTGTTGCAATAAGTGAAGCAACGGCTAAAGATAACAGTAACGGCTTTTTCATATTTATCCCCTGTAGTAAAAGCAATATAATACTTTTTTATATTTAATTTCCCTACCATTATACCAAGAGATAATAAAACTTTTTTTAAAGTGTGATAAAAAAATAACATTTTTCTTTTTTGTTCTTTTATTCTGTTACAATGTCGTTCTATAAATAAAAAATAGGTTAAGAGATGTCTCTTCAAATTGGCTGGAATCATATCAATATAAAAGAACTCTCTATAAATAAAGGGAGCTTTTCAAATGAGCTATCAGGCATTAAAATTGCATTTTTATCTGATTTGCATTTGAAAAAAAAAATACCTTTGGAGCTTCTTAGAGGTTTAATTGATACTATAAACACTTATAATGTAGATCTTGTTCTCTTTGGCGGAGATATCATAGAGCAAAGGGCAAAACACCTTAAAGAACATATAAAACTCTTTGAGGAGCTCAAAGCAAAGGGCTATTTTGTAACTGGGAACCATGATATAGTGTATGGAGCAAAGGAGCTAGAGTTCTTGATGCAAAAAAGCGGCATAGAGTGCATTGACAACCAAATAGCAAAGTTACAGATAAAAGGGGCTCAATTTCAGCTTGTGGGGTTGGGCGATAGATATAGCTTTTTAAGGGGGATAAAGCGACCTGTAAAAGAGCTTTTTTTAAAACTTGACCCAAATCTGCCTACAATTCTCTTAACTCATCAACCAAAAGACAGCGAGCATATAAAAGAACATCGCATAGATATTCAGCTAAGCGGACATACGCACGGTGGGCAGATTTATCCTCTTACCTATTTGGTAAAGCTTTTTCAGCCCTTTTTCAGCGGGCTTTACAGATATAGGCAAACAGATGTTTATGTAAGCAACGGAGTAGGGTACTGGGGAGTTGATGTTCGGTATAAAGCACTCAATGAAGTTGTTATATTAACTATCAATTAGCAAAAAGAGTAGATAATAAACTTTTATTTCGGGAGTAAAATTTGAATAAGATATTATTATTTTTCATAGTAAGTGTTACGGTTGTATATGCTGGCTTTTTGGAGCAAAATTCACATATTGCAAGATTAAATGATTTTGAGTATAAAACACCGACCGATGAGGTTATAAAAATTCCAAAAGATGTAAAAATCATTATCGTCTCTTTTGAAAAAGAGACTGGAGTCCTTGTAAACGAGTATTTAGGTGAGCAAGATGCAGCATATTTAAAAAAACATCACGGAGTGTTTATTGCAGACATTCATAAGATGCCGACAATAATTACAAATATGTTTGCCATTCCAAAACTCAAAAAATACAAACACCCTATACACATTAACTATGGCGAAGGGTTTGCTACCGTTGTTCCAAGTAAAGAGGATAAAGTTACGCTCTTTTTCGTAGAAAATTCAAGAATTAAGGAGATAGCATATATTTCCACAAAAGAAGAACTAAAAACGGCGATTGAAAAGTGATTGCGCTAAAAGCCCTTAGTAAAAACCGATTAAAAAGTTTTTTGATATTTTTATCCATTACCGTTGCCGTTATGGCAATTTTTCTTATAAGTGCTATTTCTGGGGGTATTATCGGGATGTACTCTAAGATGATTAAAACGGACGGAGATATCATCATAACGCAGAAAGGGATTTCGGATACCTTTTTTTCTAATGTAGATATTGCTTTGATGGATAAAATAGATAAAATAGAAAATGTCAGCTCAAGCTATGCCATGATAGTGGGTGCTTCGCCCATAGGGCATATACCAATTGCCGCTATCTACGGGACGACACAAAATCACTTCTCTCATTATAAACTCTCAAGCGGAGTTTATCCAAAAGAAAAAGAGGTGATTTTAGGTGAAAATCTCTCAAAACAGTTTAAAACAAAAAGTATTGCTATTGCAAATAAAAATTTTGAAATCTCAGGTACATACAGCAGTGAAATAGGGTTTGAAGAGGGCGGTGTCGTTATGAACATAGCCGATGCCGGTACGCTATTTAACCGTTCTGCTTCATTTATCTTGGTTTCATCAAATTCGCCAAATGCAATAGATGAGATTGTCAAAAAAATCTCTGCAATGCATAGCGAAATAGAGGTAAAAACAACGCAAAATTTCGTAAAAGAGTACAACCAATTTAAAATCATTGAAAACTCCTCTTTTGTTATCTCTTTTTTAGCTTTTGCTATGGGCTTGATGGGGATTGCTTCGGTTATGAGTATGATTGTAAACTCTCGCAAAGAGGAGTTTGGCATTATGCGCGCGCTAGGAAAGAGCCGATTTTTTATCATAAAAAATATTTTCTTTGAAACATTGGTTTTAAGTGTAGTTTCATACGGCGTAGCTTTAGTGCTTAGCCTTGCAGTATTGGCGCTTATTCCGCATATAGAGATGCTTCAAGGTTATGTAAACGGCTCTCTCTCGGCCTCTCTTGCGCTATATGTTCTTGCCTCAACGATTATTATGG
The DNA here is from genome assembly GCA_030837195.1 of Campylobacterota bacterium. Taxonomy (GTDB): domain Bacteria; phylum Campylobacterota; class Campylobacteria; order Campylobacterales; family Sulfurimonadaceae; genus Sulfurimonas. Next base: position 17,989 of record JAUPKZ010000017.1, on the reverse strand, counting down.
CGCTTTTGGGTTCGCTTATACCTGCTTGGATAGCTTCTAAAACAGACCCAATACTTCTCATAAATCAAGGATGTGCATGATACAGGTGTCAAATATTTCACATTTTTACGGCAATGAACAAGTGTTATTTGACCTTACATTTGAGGTGCAAAGCGGAGAGTTTCTATTTTTGGGCGGAGAGAGCGGAAGCGGCAAATCGACGCTTCTCTCCATATTATCTACACTTTTAAAACCATCAAGCGGAGAACTTTTGCTTGATGGCGAGGCGGTGCAAGATATAAAAGATATAGATTTCTTTCGCCAAAGCAAGATAGGTTTTGTTTTCCAGTTCCACTATCTCATCAACTATCTAAATATATATGAAAATATTGCTCTTGCCGCAACGGATGATAAAAAACAAAACATAAACAAGATTCTTGAAGAGCTTGGCATTTTAGAACTATCTTCTCGTTATCCAAACGAGATTTCAGGCGGACAGCGACAAAGAGTGGCGGTTGCCCGCGCTCTTGTAAACGAACCAAAAATCATTTTTGCGGATGAGCCCACAGGTAGTTTAGACTCGAAAAACTCCACAATCGTTTATGAACTTCTTCAAGATGCACAGAAAAAAGGAACTACCGTAGTGGTGGCTTCTCATGATACGCAGATACAAAATTATGCAACTAAAATTATTAGGTTAAAAGATGGAAAAATTTTATAAGTTAGTAGAGCATATTGTACCCATATGGGCTTTAATATTTTTAGGTTCTATAGCGCTGGGCGTTGTCTTTGCGGCACAAATGCTCGGTTTCTCACTTTTTGATGATACTTTGCTTAGCGCTGCTACGACAAGGTCTCTTCATATAACGCTTATGCTATATGGTCCTATTATGCTTGCGCTATCGCTTCTTCCTTTTGCTCTTTTTGCAAAAGAGAAACTTGACCTTAGTGTAGCAGTGGAGCCTCTTAGAAACTACTTTTTGCTATGGCATCTCTTTTTATTTATGGCGGTAGTTTCTATCTCTTTGGGAGCGCAGAGAGGGTTGCCTTTTTATGATTTTGCATATGAGTTAAATTTTATACTTGCATCTTCGGGTATTTTTTACATTATTGCCATATTTAAAACTATAAAGCAGTACGCTATTACTCCTCTTTGGGTAAAAGTATCAAAAGCGCTTCTATTTGCAGCGCCATTAGCGCTTATTATCTTGATGAACCCTACTTACGGACAGGTTGAAAAAACTATTATCGGACCTCACGGCGACAATACTTTGGGGATGAGTTTTACACTTATTCCTCTTTTTTATCTTATGATAAAGCTTCATTCAAAAGACTCTTTTGTACCAAAGTGGCATATTTTTTGGGTAGTTCCGCTTCTTGGGTATGCGCTATCGGTTGCAACGAGGATATTTAGAGGTGAACTTTCATACACGGAAGAGTGGGTTTATCAGTGGCTAACATTTGCTTACGCTCCGCTTCTTATAAAGTGGTGTATGGATGCAAAAATAACTCTAAAAGAAACGCCGTATCTTGTTATCTCCATTTGGGTATTTTTGTTTGTGATGATTCAAGGCAATATACTGTTTATACCAGAGATTCGCTGGCCTTTTCATAGAAATGACTTAGTAGTTGCGCATGCCCACGCGGCGATAGGGCTTGGCATATTTTTTATGTCGCTTAGCGTGCTTAAATATTTTTATAGACTTCCGCAAGGGTTTATGCGCTTTTGGCTTTGGGTTATGGCGATTATTTTTGTTTCGCTTACATTGGCGGGGTTTGCGGAAGCTGGCGTTTTTGGCTTTGATGTAGAGTTTATGTGGCAAATTCGTCTTTTTGGCGGAGTTGTCGCAGTTGTTGGGTTAATATATTACATTGTAAATAAGATAAATAGAACAAAACCATCCATTTTGCAGTTTTACCATATAAACGGATTTTTATCAGACGGCGTGGGAGCGTTAATACTATTTTTGGCCGCACCCGTGCTTTTTAGTTTTTTAGGCTTTGCATTTACGCCGCACTACTATCTTGTTTTTGGCTTTATGGGTTTTGTAGGGATACTTCACTTTATAGGCATAACAAAAGAGTCACACTTTTTGGCATATACCACGGCACTTGCCCGCTTGATTACGGGAAGTATTTTTTTCTCTTTGTTTTACATAGGGACAATTGATGCTTTGGGTCTGCTTGTAGGGTTCTATGACATTGCATATGCACTGCTCTATCTTACATTAAGAAGCCGTTTATGATGGTTCACTCCGTTGCATTATCGCTTCTGCTAGGATTTGAGTTAAGCTACTATCTTCTCATCGTTCAAACAGGCATAGTCGCGCATTATAACTCAGATTTATTTACTCTTTTTCCCATGTTCGCAGGCGGAGTGTTTGGAACATACTTAAGCGGCAGAGCTTGGGGAATTGTCAAAAATCCTATGCACAAGATAGCAATAGCACTGCTTTTGCAGCTATTTATCTCATTTTTTTACCCTGATTTTAACTCTTTTATGCTTCTTCTTTTAGGCTTGGCTGTGGGCATGATGGCTCCGCTTGGCATCTATCTTTTTAAGGCAAAACAACAAAAAGAGCTATTTTTTGCATTGGCGATTGCTTATAGTATAGGAACATATCTCTTTACTTACGATGCAGAAAATAGAGAAATCATAGCGGTCTCTTTTACCTTAGTAGCACTCTTTAGTGCATTTGTTCTTAGAAATTATAGGGTTGAGATGGATAGTAAAACTACATCTTATACTTTTGCCTCCTATATTCCTTTGATGCTTTGGATATTGCTAGATTCAAATCTTTTTGAAACGCTATCAAGACATGAAGGTTTAGATATATGGTCAAAATATACTTTCACTATTATGTTTTTTCATATAGTAGGGCTATTGGTTGCCTATTTCATAGATATGTCAAGGAAAAAACAACATATTCTTATTGCACTGCTTTTTGCGGCAAGCTATAGTGTGTCTTATTTTGTCTTGCCGCTTTTGCTGGCAGTTGTATATCCTTTTACTATTTCGTATTACAATGTCGTTATATTTAGAGTTTTAAGTCTTGAGATGCATCTCTCAAGACTCTCATTTATGATGGTTTTTGTCGGCTGGATAGCCTCAGGAGCCGGTTTGGCTTTAGCACTTTTTGGAATTTTACATTAAAGGAATAAAAAAATGAAAAAAACAGCACTCTTACTTATCCTAGCTCTTTCGCTTTTTGGCGAAAATTTGCATGTCTCAAACGGTTCGGTTGCGGCACATACTCAAATGATGATGGATAGCACTATAGACCCAGTGAATAGTTCGCTTAAGGGTGATATAGTTATTGACGGAAAAGATATAACTACCATGCAGGGTAAATTTTGGGTTGATATGAATCTCTTTGTAAGTGATGAAAAAGATAGAGATAAAAATATGTATAAAGAGATTGAGACGGATAAGTTTAAACTAGCTACATACACAATCTCTAATGTTAAAAAAGCCGAAGCAGAGGGGAGTTACACCATTGAGGGTACACTAAATTTTCACGGCAAAGAGAAGCCGCTAAACGCTAAGGCAAAAATAGCGCAAAAAGAGGGAGCATTTTTTTTAGAGGCTAATTCTGCGATTTTAGTTAGTGATTTTGGTATAAAAATGCCTTGTATGGTTTTTATGTGTGTTCGCGATCAGGTAGATTTAGTTGTAAAAGCTGAACTTAAATAATTTTTTAGTACAATTCGCGGATTTTTCTTTATTTTATAATAAATGAAAATATTAGACAGGTATGTATCAAAAGTCAGTGCAACTCCCTCTTTAGGCGAGTAATTGCCCGATATTACCAAAGACAACTGACAAAAATCAGGCTGAAAAAAGCCATTAAAGGACCATAAATGGTAACAATGAAAGATTTATTGGAGTGCGGTGTACATTTTGGACACCAAACGCGTCGTTGGAATCCAAAAATGAAAAAATTCATCTTTGGTGTTCGTAAAAATATCTATATTATAGATTTACAAAAAACACTTCGTTATTTCCGTAACACATACCAAATCGTTTTAGATGCAGCAGCTGAGGGCAAAACGGTTCTGTTTGTAGGAACAAAAAAACAAGCTCGCTCTTCTGTTAGAGATGCGGCAATCGCTTGCGGTATGCCTTATGTGGACAATAGATGGTTAGGCGGTATGCTTACAAATTTCCCGACTATTCAAAAATCTATCCGCAAACTTGATGTTATTACAGAGATGCAAGAAAACGGACAAATCAATCTTTTAACTAAAAAAGAGGCGCTTATGCTTTCTCGTGAAAAAGAGAAGCTAGAGTCATATTTTGGCGGTATCAAAGATATGAAAAAACTTCCGGATATGCTTTTTGTAGTAGATGCAGTAAAAGAGCACATTGCAGTTTTAGAAGCAAAATGTTTAGGTATTCCGGTTGTTGCACCGCTTGATACAAACTGTGATCCGGATCTTATCACTTACCCTATCCCTGGAAACGATGATGCTATTCGTTCAATTCAGCTTTTTTGTCGTGAGATGACGGAAGCTATCAATGAAGGTAAAGCTCTTATGAACAGCGGTGACCCTGAAGCAAGAGAAAATATCAAAAGAAAACTTGAGCTAGCAGAACAAGAAGAAGAGTTTAAAATGGAGGACATGTAATCATGGCAGAAATTACAGCAGCAATGGTTAAAGACCTTCGTACTGCAACCGATGCGCCTATGATGGATTGTAAAAAAGCTCTTGTCGAGTGTGACGGAGATATGGAAAAAGCAACGGCTTGGTTAAAAGAGCGCGGTATCGCTCAGTCTGCTAAAAAAGCAGACCGTGTTGCGGCTGAAGGTCTTGTTGGCTTTAAAATTGCAGATGACTTCTCTAAAGCTACGGTTGTTGAGATTAACTCTGAAACGGACTTCGTTGCTAAAAATGAGGGCTTCCAAAACTTGGTACTAAAAACAACTGAGGAGATTTACTCGACTTCTCCTGCAAATGTTGAGTCTCTTAAAGCAACAACATTTGGTGCTTACTTTACAGAAAGCGTTGCAAAAATTGGTGAGAAAATAGACATCCGCCGTTTTGCAACATTAAAAGCAGATGATGAAACTGTAGCATTAAACGGCTATATCCACTCAAACAACCGTATCGCAGTTATCGTTATGGCAAAGTGTGATAGTAAAAAAACTGCCGATGCAATCAGACCGATGCTAAAAAATGTAGCAATGCATGCGTCTGCTATGAAACCAAAAACACTTTCATACAAAGATTTTGATGCAGCATTCGTAGAGTCTGAGACTATAGGTAGAATAGAAGCTATCAAAAAAGAGAATGAGGAACTAGCAAGACTTAAAAAGCCTCTTAAAAATGTACCTCAGTATATTTCTATGGCACAACTTACAGATGCGGTTTTAGCAGAAGCGGAAGCTGAGATTAAAGCAGTACTTAAATCTCAAAACAAGCCTGAAGCAATCTGGGATAAAATCGTTCCGGGGCAACTTGCTCGTTTTATAGATGACAATACTACTCTTGACAAAGAGTTGGCACTTTTAGATCAAACTTATGTACTAGATGACAAATTAACTGTTGCGCAAGCTGTTGAAGCTGCTGCAAAAGATGCGGGCGGAACTGCCGAAGTGGTAGAATTCGTTCGTCTTGAAGTCGGTGAAGGCATTGAGAAAAAAGTTGATGATTTTGCAGCAGAAGTTGCTGCTCAAATGGGCTAAGGAGTTCTCCTTACCCATTTTCTACTCCTCTATTTTATAAACAATCCCTCTTTTTTTCTTTTGTATAATTATAAATTGGCTATAATATTTTTATGAATTTATTATCTGCAAACAACTTATCACACAAATTTGATTATGAACTTTTTTCAAATGCCTCATTGGAGTTAGATGAAAAAGAGTCTATCGCTATTATAGGTACAAGCGGAAGCGGAAAATCTACGCTGTTGCATATAGTCTCAACGCTTTTAAAGCCATTTGGCGGAGAGGTTTTTATTTTTGGAGAAAATGTCTCAAAAATGAGCAAAAAAAGGCTTATGGAGATAAAAAGGGAAGAGCTTGGAATAGTTTTTCAGTCGCACTACCTGTTTAAAGGTTTTAGCGCAATGGAGAACCTTGAAGTAGCTGCGATACTTTCAAATCAAAAAGTAGAAGATGAGCTTTTAAAAAGGTTAGATATTGCAGAATGCATACACCAAAAAGTAACTCAACTATCAGGCGGACAACAACAAAGAGTCTCCATAGCAAGAGTGCTTACCAAAAAGCCTCGCATACTATTTTTGGACGAGCCAACCGGAAATTTGGATAAAGCAACTGCAAATGAGGTTATGAGTGTTTTTTTTGAGTATATAAGTACTATGAATGCAGGAATGGTGCTTGTTACACACGATGAAGAACTGGCATTTAAGTGCCATAAAGTATATAGGCTTGTAAATAAAGAGTTATTGCGTATAGTTTAGATAGCGGAGCGAAAATGGGATGGGTAGAAGTATTTAGCGATAAATATATCGTCGGCTTTATTCTTCTGTTTTTTAGATTTGCCGCACTCTTTATGGCTACGCCTATATTTTCGCATACGACAATTCCAGAGAGCATAAAGGCGGCGATGGCATTTTTCTTTGCAATTGTATTTTACTCATCTATGCCACCTCTTCAAATTCCGCTTACCGTACCTAGTATAGTTATTGCAATCTTAAGCGAGCTTCTTTTTGGATTGGCAATAGGAGTTGTTTTGCAGATTGCATTTAATGCTATAACTTTTGCAGGAGGACAAATCTCATTTATGATGGGGTTTTCTATGGCGAGTGCAATTGACCCTCAATCGGGAGTATCAATGCCCATAGTTTCGCAGTTTTTATCACTTTTGGCGCTTATGATGCTTTTTTCTATAGATATGCATCACTGGATGCTTCTTTTTATAAACGACTCTTTGCAAAATGTACCGCTTGGTGGTTTTTTGATGAATGAAAACCTTTTTAACTATATTATCAAAGCTTTTTCAAATATGTTTTTAGTGGGATTTATGATTGCTTTTCCCATTACGGCTCTTTCATGGCTCTCGGATGTTATATTTGGAATGTTAATGAAGACTATGCCGCAATTTAACCTCTTGGTTATTGGATTTCCTATAAAAATCACGGTCTCATTTATTGTTATTATTGCAACGCTTAGTGCTACAATGTTGATTTTAAAAGACCAGATGTTAGATGCTTTTAATTTTTTAGAGATGTTTTTTTAGTTTTTTTTGATACAATAATGTAAATAAGCATCTTAGCAACTCTTTAAGAGGAAATGTGTAATGAAAATATTACTTTTAAACAATAATCCGGTAGTCAATAAATTAGTGACCCTAAGCGCGCAAAAAACAGGAGATGACTTAGTCATTGCAGATTGTATAGAGGCGGTGGAATCTCGAAGCTATGATCTTTTGATTGTGGATGATGCTCTCTACTCTTCGGATATAATGGATGAATTATACGGTAAAATAGAATATACCAAGTCGCTTTTTGTTTGCTCTAGAGATGCTATGGCTACTGATGATTTTGACGCTGTTTTAAAAAAGCCCTTTTTGCCGACAGACTTAGTAGAGCTTCTTGCAAATTTTTCAAAAAGCATAACTCCTGAGAAAAAAAGTGACATCAAAGAAGAGGTGTTTAAATCGTCTGATACATTTGAAAGTAGTGATGATTTCGGGCATGAACTTGAAGAGCTAGATAGTTTTGGCGACTTAGAAGAAGAGATAGATGCAATTGATGATATGAGTGATTTTGAAGGCACTCTTGATGTAGATGATAGTTTTGATGATTTGGATGCGCTAGAGGGCTTTGAAGATATCGGCGAGGAAGAGAGCGGCGTGCTTGATAAAGATGATTTAAAAGAGGTTCAGACGCTTTTAGATGAAACCGAGAGTGATGATGAGTTTGACTTTGACACACACGAAGAGATAATAATGGAAGCACCTAAAGAAGAAGAATCCTCAGAAGACGGGTTTGATGATATCTCCTTTGATGAAGTAGAAGATGAAGCAGAAAATGAAATAGAAGATGAAGTAGAGCCCCAGATAGAGTCTGATGAAATAGGTATTGATGAAGATTTTGATTTTGGAGAAGATATTTCAAGTGAAGAAGAGACAAATGAAGAGGATTTTGAGTCAAAAATTCAAGATGCTCTTGGAGAGCTAACACAAGAAGATTTAGATACGGAACTAGATGAGGATGTACTTTTGGATATAGATACGCTAACAAGCAGAGATTTAAAACTCGCTATCGGAGAAGATGTAGAAGAGAGTGCAATGGATGAAGAGCAAGAAGATTTCTTGGAATCTTTTGAAGATGCCTCTGGTGAAGATATGGAGCAAGAAGAGAGCATATCTGTTCAAAACAGTGATAATGTCGGCGTAGAAACACTTAAAAAGCTTCTAGAAGCCCTCTCTAAGGAAGACATTGCAGCCTCTTTGCAAGGTAAAAAGATTAGCATCAACATTACAATAGGTTAAGCAAGTGAATAATAAAAGTGGAGCTATTTTAGTTATATCGGGACCAAGCGGAGCGGGAAAAAGCTCTCTGCTTAACGAGATAATTAATGATATAGGGGAGTGCTATTTTTCTATATCGACTACGACAAGAAAAATAAGAGAAGGCGAGATTGACGGAGTTCACTACCATTTTGTGGATGAGGAAGAGTTTAAAAAAGATATACAAGAGGAGTTTTTTTTAGAGTATGCCGTAGTTCACGGCAACTATTACGGAACATCTATTAAGCCGGTAAAAGAGGCGCTTAAAGCCGGAAAACTTGTTATTTTTGATATTGATGTGCAAGGAAACGCTACTATTGCAAAAAGACTGGGAGATATCACAACTTCTGTTTTTATATCTCCTCCGACGCTCTCAGAATTAAAAAGAAGACTTGAAGCTCGCTCAACTGATGCTCAAGATGTGATAAAGAGGCGTGTAGAGATGGCAAAAAGAGAGATACAAAGAATTAGCGAATATGATTTTTTGGTTGTAAACGATGACTTAAAAGAGGCTGCTAACATACTAAAAACCATTGCATACGCGGCAAGAGTTAAAATTCCCGAAAATGAGATAAATGATTTTATAAGAAAATGGGAAGATATTTAGTAATAATTTAGATAAGATAGTGCAATAAGAGAAATTACAGCTAATTTAGCTATAATTTCTGACTTTAATTTAAAAAGAAGAGGGACAAGACAGTGAGTATGCCTAGCGGGACTGAGTTATTATTAATTTTTGGAATTATTGTTTTAATGTTTGGTGCAAAAAAGATACCTGATTTGGCAAAGGGTCTTGGTCAAGGTATCAAGAACTTTAAAAAAGAGATGAAAAGTGATGAAGCTGAAGATATGGATGTAAAAACTGCTCAAACAGACGCTCCTAAAAAAGTAGAAACTACGGGAACTGCTGCATCGACGGAAACTCCAAAAACTTCACATCAAGCGTAAGCATTGAAACAACGAGTATCGGCGCTTTTGCGCGAAAAGTTTGGTCGTGAAGTTGTTTTAGAAAAACCTCGCGATCGCTCTTTTGGTCATTTTGCTACTCCTATTGCCTTCTCTTTGGCAAAGGAATTAAAACAGTCTCCTATGGCTATTTCAGAAGAGCTTGCATCTTCATTTGAAGAAAATGATGTCTTTAGTAAAGTTGAGTCCGTAAAAGGGTATCTTAATTTTAGACTAAGTGAAGGCTTTTTAAGTCAATACGCTTCTTGGGTACTTCAAAACCATAGTGAGTTCGCAAAGCAGGAGAAAAAAGAAAAACTCCTTTTAGAGTTTGTAAGCGCAAATCCGACGGGTCCTCTTCATATAGGACATGCCAGAGGTGCGGTTTACGGTGATACTCTCTATAGGCTTGCAAAACATTTAGGTTATGATATAACCGCAGAGTATTATGTTAATGATGCGGGGAACCAGATAGATTTGCTTGGACTCTCTATACAGCTTTATGGGCGAGAAAATATACTTAAAGAGAGTGTTGAATATCCGCAAAGTTACTATAGAGGTGATTATTTAGCGCCTTTGGCACAAAAAGCGGTAGAAAAGTTCGGTATAGAGATTTTAAGCGATGAATCTCGCCAAAAAGAGCTCGCCATTTGGGCAAAAGACGGTGTTATGGAGCTTATAGTCAAGACCTTGGCAGATACAAATATACATTTTGACACTTTTGTTTATGAATCCACTCTTTATGATGACTGGGATAGAGTTATGTCAAAGATGGGAGATGGTGTCTATAAAAAAGACGATAAAATATATATTGCCTCAAGCCAAAAGGGAGATGACAGTGATAGAGTGGTTGTTCGCGAAGACGGCAGAGCTACATATCTTGCAGGAGATATAGTCTATCACAATCAAAAGTTTGAGCGCTCTTATGATCATTACATAAATATATGGGGTGCAGACCATCACGGTTATATTGCCAGAGTAAAAGCAGCGGTTGAATTTTTAGGATACGATAGCAATAAGCTTGAAGTTCTGCTCTCTCAGATGGTAAGCCTCTTAAAAGACGGTGAACCATACAAGATGAGCAAGAGGGCAGGAAATGTTATTTTAATGAGCGATATCGTCGATGAGATAGGCTCTGATGCTCTGAGATTTATTTTTGCTTCCAAAAAGAGCGATACGGCACTAGAGTTTGACTTGGCGGAGTTTAAAAAACAGGATAGCTCAAACCCTATATTTTATATACAGTATGCACACGCAAGAATACAGACGATTCTCTCAAAAAGCACGCTTACTCAAGATGAGGTTATGAATGCAAGTCTGACAAATCTGGATGAGAGTGCCGATATACTTCTCTTTGATGCACTTTTGCTTCCTGAGATTGTGGATGATGCATTTCATTCAAGAGGAGTACAAAAGCTTCCTGAGTATCTAAAATCTTTGGCGGCTTCGCTTCATAAGTTCTACTACGACTATAAGATATTAGGTACTCCAAATGAGGCTAAATATCTAAAAATATTTATGGTAGTAGGACTCTCTTTGAGAGTCGGATTATCACTTATGGGTATAAAAGCAAAGGATTATATGAGCAAGGAGATTGAAGAATAACTATTCTTCAATTTTTTGCTCAAGCTCAAGATTTGGATAAAGTTCTAAAACTTGATGCAGCTGTTTTTTTGTAACTTGGATCAAAGTAGGTTTTTTTTCTATGTCCAGCCAAGATACTATTTTTTGTAAATCTTGCATTGACATAGATGTGCATCCAAGAGTAGGCGAGTTTTTGTCTTTTTGAACATGCATAAATATACAAGAACCTGCACCCTCAAGCTGAACTTTGTTATGTGCGACAACGACTCCCAATTCGTATTGATTATCATCTCGCTTCATTACCTCAAAGCTCTTAGGCATATCTTTTGGCATCTTTATAATTTGATTATAATATCTAGAATTAGGATCATCTACGCATATAAGCTCCTTTTCTGCATGAAGATATGGCATTTTTATATCCATCTTCTCTTTATAACCAAAAACACTCTCCAATTCAAAGATGCCGATAGGAGCCTTTTTATCCCCCTCTTTTTTCACAGGCTCGTTGACAACTCGAATAAGACTTTTTTTACCGATTCCAAAGCCTAGCCCCCCTTCCCCAAGGTTGACTTCAAAGCTTTCAAACATCTTTTTGTTATCTTCAAAACAAGTAAGTTTAGCATTTTGTGATTCGATACTTTCCGCAACGACTAAAATCACCTGCTCATCCGAAAATAAAAAGATTTGAGAAATTAATATAATTAAGAAACTTTTTACCATAACATATGTTACTATTACTAAAATTTGAAATAGATTAATGGAAAAAAAATTTATGAGTATTAATGTAAGAAAAGCTACGAGTGCTGATGCTGCTTTTTTAGCGCAAATGATTTTACAAAGCACTAGAGCCGGAAAAAAAATCGGTATGTATGATTTAATTTTTAATACTGATAAAGATGAAGAGATAGTGGCGAAGTTGGAAAAATTAACAAATACAAATGCAAAAAGCAGCTGCCACTATAGCAATTTTTTAATAGCTGAAGTAAATGGCAGATGTGTCGGAACACTTTGTAGTTATGAGCCGCGCATTTCAACAAGAGAGACATTTTTAAATGCACTTCTTGAGATAGGTATAGATGCGAGTGAGAGTGAGTGTTTAGCGGTTCTTAATGTATGTGGATTTGAGCTTAATAACAAGATACTTATTTTTGACTATATGGAAGAGATAGAAGGCTTTATGGATGTCGGAGTTTTAAAAGCACTTATGCAAAAAAGCCTCTTAAATGCAAGATTAAAGGGGTATCGTTTGGCACAAACAATAGTTGAGATTGGTGCACTACAGACGCTAATGTACTACAAAAAACTAGGATTTAAGGAAGTAAAAGAGAAAGAGTGTGAGCCTTACAAGGAACTTTTTGGCAGAGCAGGACTTGTTTTACTCTCTATAGAATTTTAAAGAGGCTTACATAGAACAGTTATCTGCACTATCTCTTCTTCCCTCACTTCTTGCCGTTTTTTTGGCATTATATACAAAAAATGTTTTTGCCGCACTCGGTAGCGGCATTTTTTTGGCATATTTCATCCTAAACAATTTTGCTTTTTTTGACTCTTTTGTAGCTATTTATAATCTTTTTTATTCACTTTTGAGTGAAGCGTGGGTGTTAAAGACTTTGGCTTTTGCTTTGATGGCGGGAAGCATAATTACTCTTATTGAAAAATCCGGCGGAGTTGAGGGTTTTGTAGAGCATATGCAACATAAAACCTCTTTAGTAAACTCTCCTCGCTCGGCACTTATGGTTAGTTATCTCATAGGGGTTTTTATCTTTGTAGAGTCTTCGATTACATCACTTATAGCCGGAGCGGTAGGGCGACCTTTTTGCCATAGATATAAGATTCCGAGTGCAAAGTTGGCATTTGTTTGTGACTCCACCTCTGCCCCCGTTAGCTCCATTATAGCTATAAACGGATGGGGTGCACTTTTGCTTGGGCTTATAACGACACAAGTAACGCTAGGTGTTATAAATGTAGATAGTGTTGAAATCCTAATCAAAGCAATTTTATACAATTTTTACTCCATTATTGCATTGGTTGTAACATTTTTGTTTATATGGTTTAGTATAGATATAGGAGCTATGAAAAATGCAAAATATGTAGCTAATGATGCTCTGATTATAACTAAAAGAGTAGCTCCGCCCTCATATATGCTCTATCCTATAGCTTTAATGGTATTTTTCGTGTTTTTATTTTTATACATTAGCGGAGGAGGAGATATATTAAAGGGCAGCGGCTCTAGCGCTATTTTTTATACTATGATAGCTACTTTGGCATTTACACTCTTTTACTATCTGCTTACAAAAAATATGACGCTAAAGTTATGGGGTAAGAGTGCAATGGAGGGTGCTATAAGGTTTATGCCTATTACTTTGATACTTTTGTTTGCTTTTGCGATAGGACAGAGTACAACTGAGCTAAAGACAGGCTACTATCTAGCATCGCTTTTAGGGGAAAATCTATCTCCTTATATGTTAGCTGCCGTTATATTTTTGATGGGTGCGGTAATATCGTTTGCAACAGGGACAAGCTGGGGGACTTTTAGTATAATGATACCTATTGCGGTTCCTATGGCTGTCGCCATGGATGCAAATATAGCACTTTGTATAGGTGCGGTTATATCCGGAGGAGTATTTGGCGACCACTGCTCACCCATCTCAGATACTACAATCATCTCCGCAATGGCAAGTGATTGCGAGATTGTAGAGCATGTAAATACACAGCTCCCTTATGCGCTTATTAGCGGTAGTATTGCGTTTATTTTGTTTGTTGTTTTTGGAATCGTGCTAAATTAATGCTTCTTAAAAAACAACTTTTATAGAAGCCTATATACCAAGTACCCTATTTATAGAATATTTCATATCTTCATCCAAATTTTCCATACCGCCAAGCATCCATCTCAGATACGCCGCATCGCTTGATGCTACCTCTTCTAAGGTTTTGCCTTTGTATTTTCCGAATGTAAATGATTTTATGAAAATGGGAGTATTTGTAAGCTCTATCATCTTCTCAATACTATTTTGAGCAGGAAAAAGCTTTAGAACTTCATTTTTAAGTTTTGTTAAAAAAAGTTTTAAAACAAGCACATCACCGATAGCATCATGCGCTTTTATGGTTATGCCAAGCTTTGTTGCTTCACTCTCTTCTTCTTTGTATATACCGAGTTTATAGCGAAAGTATTGAAGTCTATGCGCTTCCTCGTTACAGTAGATATGTTTTGCCACTCTAAGAGTGTCTATAACCTTCATTTGCGGTTCAAAGCCCTCTTTTTGCAGCATACCAAGATCAAACGGTGCGTTATGAATTATGAGAAAATTTTCCGAGTTGTTTAATTCTAAAAGTCTTTTATATGAGAAACTATCTTTGCATAGAGGTCTGCCTTCTAGCATCTCCGGTGTTATGCCGTGTGTCTCCATTGCTCTTATACCAATAGGTACGGATGTGCTGAAAAAATCGTTATGTACTTCTATATCTCTTGCATCCAGTACCATAAACCCAAGTTGAATAATCCTGTCGTTTTGCTCTGTTCCCGTTGTTTCGGTATCTAATATAATATATTTTGCTGCCAAAGTAAACCTTCTAAAATAAGAAGGAGTCTAACATATAATACCTTTGAACATGGAGATACTCAGGGCTTAATTCTATTTTTACGCTCTCTTTTTCTATTTTGTAACAACAAAATTGTACAAATTTTAATTGTATTTTTTCACCGTTAAACTCAAAGTTTCTAACTGCTAATGGCTCATTGAGTTCTTCTAAAATATCTCTTACATCGTTGATAGAGTCGATGCAAGGGTGAAGGTCAAGCAATTTGAAGATTGTGCTCATTTTGATTTCAAGCGACAACTCCTCATCATGAGAGATGTGAGTGTTATAAACACCTTTGGCAAATTTAACTGCGTTTGGGCTAAGTGGTGCAAACAATAGATTTTGTTTTATAATTTCATCTTTCTTCATAACTATTATGTTATATTTATAAGCATTAAAATTAAATTAACTAAAGCAGAGTATTTTGAATATGGGCAGAATTTTAACTATATTGTTTTCTTTTTTTACTTTTTTATCTGCCATAGAGATACAACACACACCTATTGATTTTTCAAAGGCAAGAGTCGAGCTTACAAAAAGGTATATCAAAGAGCATTACGGATTGGATGTGGATAGCATAAAGATAGTTCCAAAGATTATAGTCGTGCATCATACGGCTATAGATGATTTTTATGAGTCGTTTTCAAGGCTCTCTCCTGCCGTGCTTCCGACAAAAAGAGCAGATATTTACGATGGAAGTATGCTAAATGTTTCCGCTCATTTTCTCATAGACAGGGATGGGACTATCCATCAGTTAATGCCGCCTGATTATATGGCAAGGCATGTTATAGGGCTTAACTACAACTCCATAGGTATAGAAAATGTCGGAGGAGAAAGCTCAAAAGACAATCTGACAAATGAGCAGCTAAGAGCAAATATAGAGTTGATTAGAGAATTAAAAAGGATGTTTCCTAGTATAGAGTACCTAATAGGGCATTATGAGTATAGATGTTTTGAAAAGAGCAAACTTTGGTTAGAAAAAGATAACGGATATAGAACGCTCAAAGATGACCCATCAAAGAGGTTTATGATGGAGTTAAGAAAAGAGCTGAGAGAGTTTCAGGAAGCGTCTTGTGATTAGTTCGGCTCAAGTTTATATATTTATGTTAGCCTCTATCGCTTCGGTGTTTGCGTTTTTAAATATTAAGTATAGTAGGTTTTTTAGGTATATTCCTGCAGTCGTTATTATCTATGCGTTTTGTATGTTTTTGTCTTGGGTAGGGGCTTTTGAAAAAAATAGCGACATAGATGCAATCTATGAAACTAGCATGAAAAATCTGCTCCCTGCAATGCTTTTTTTGATACTTTTGCAAGTAAATATAAAAGATTTTTTTAAACTCTCTAAAAAACTTATAATTGCTTATCTGTTGGCATTATTTTCTATTGCATTTAGTTTTATGGTAGTTTCATACATTTTTGGCTTTAACAAAGAGATGGCAGCCGCATTTGGGGCTTTAAGCGGAAGTTGGATGGGCGGAGTTGCAAATATGGTAGCAGTGGGAGCTGCACTTGGAGTTTCAAAAACATCATTTGGGTATGCGCTAATAGTCGATAGCGTAAATTATACTCTTTGGATAATGTTTTTGCTTTTTTTAACACCGTTTGCTTCATACTTTAACAAATTTACGGCTTCTTCTCAAATGGCTTCTAATCTGAGTCAAATAGGTTGCTCTTGTACCATAGGTGCAAAGAAGTATTGGTTTTTGACTATACTCTCCGTGTTAGTTGCGTTAGGTGTAAATGTTGTAGCCCAGAGTGGTTTTGTTATACTAAACTATACCACTACGACTGTTATAATGGCTACCATAATCGGTATTTTAGCCTCATTTACTAGGCTCTCCAAAGTAAACGGCTCTAGCGAAATAGCCACTACTATGCTATACCTACTTATTGCACTTATCGGTTCAAAGGCATATTTTGAAGATTTTAGCGGGGTGGGCGTTTATGTATTTGCAGGCTTTTGCATACTGCTTCTTCATGCTACTTTGATGGTGGTAGGTGCAAAAATTTTTAAACTTGACCTCTTTAGTGTAGCCGTTGCATCTTTGGCAAATATAGGTGGAGTAGCATCTGCATCCATACTTGCAGCTTCATACAACAAAGCACTTGCCGGCATAGGTGCATTGATGGCTATTATGGGATATATAATAGGCACTTTTGGAGGTTTGGCGGTAGGAGAGATTTTGATAGGGATGGCAGAGTAAGCCTAAAGGTAATACAAAGAGTAATATTTATATAATACTAAAAAGGAGTATTTATGCATACGATAACACTTAAAACCGATGATAATTTTTTTACTATGCTAAATGAAATGGTAGCAACATTTGGTACTTCAAGAAGCGAACTGATAAGAAATGCGGTTATCAATTACAAAGAAACATTGGAAAAAGAGAAGCTCAAAGAGCAGATAAAAAAAGCCTCTATAAAAGTAAGAAACGAATCTCTAAAAATAGTAAATGAGTTTGACGATACGCTAAATGACGGGCTTTGCAATGTTTAAGCGAGGTGAAATCTATTTGGCAAATCTCAACCCAAAAAGAGGCAATGAAGTCGGTAAACTCCGCCCTGTTCTTATCTACCAAACGGATATGTTAAACGAGATAGCACATCCTACAACTACGATTCTGCCGCTATCCACACACCTCATAGACGAGAGCTATCCGCTAAGATTTAGAGTAAAAAAAAGAGAGAAGCTAGAAGCCACAAGTGAAATACTCTGCGACCAAATAAGAACAATAGACAATAAAAGAATCATAAATGAAAAACTTACTACCTTAAGTGATGATGAACTGGAACAAGTTGATAAGCAACTGAAAATTGTCTTAGGGATAGAGTAGTCAAACAAATGAAAATAACAAAAATCCAAACAGAAGTAAAATCGATAGAGCTAAAGACTCCCTTTAAAACCGCTCTTAGAACTGCTACACATGTAGAGTTTGTTAGAGTAAGTGTTGAGTGTGATAACGCTTTTGTAGTTTACGGGGAAGCACCTGCTACAAAAGCTATAACCGGTGAGGGGATAGAGGATATCCTAGAGTCTATAGAGAGCGTAAAAGACTCTTTTATAGGTATGAACCCAAAGGACTCTCTAGAACTTTTGCATACTAAAAAAATAGGCTCAAGTGCAAAAGCCGCGCTTGATATGGCTTTTGTCTATCTCTTAGCAAGAGAGAGAGGCGTGGCGTTATATGACTATTTCGGTGCAAAAGATTTATCACCTCTTAAAACAGATATAACAATTAGCCTAAATAGCGTTAGTGTTATGTTAGCGGATGCAAAAAAAGCGTACGACGATGGTTTTTCTATATTAAAAGTAAAAGTCGGGGGAGATTTGACCTCCTCCATAGAAGTTGTTACGAAAATATCGCAAGAGGTAGAGGGTGCAAAAATATTGGTAGATGCAAATCAGGCTTGGAGCGTAGAG
>JAUPKZ010000073.1 GCA_030837195.1 Campylobacterota bacterium | reverse complement strand
TCAAAAGTTTTGAGAAACTCTACTACTTTTGAGTGGTATTTATCGCTTTTATCAAAAAGTGCGATTAAAGGACCGCTATCAATGAGCGTTTTTTGCATTGATTTTTTCTTTTAGTTTCTCTTTGTATGTGGTAGATAAATCTTCTTTGCCGCTTGCATATTTACCAAAAAACTCATTTCCAAGTTCATATGGGGTTTTCTTATTTGGCTCTTTTTGAAGCATATCAAAATAGCAAGTTAGAGCATCTTTGATGATTTTGCTCTTTGATATATGATTTTTTTGAGATAAAAAATTGATTTGGCTCTCAAGTGAATTGTCTAAACGAATTGATAGCATAGAAACTCCTCTTTTGTATTACAAATTGTATCACAAAAAAACTAATGATGAGGAATATTAATTATTAATAGGTTTAAAAAATTCAGCCATTTCCACGCCAAAAAGTTTAGAGAGTTTAAATAGATGTAACAAGTTAAAATGCTTTCCATGTTTATAATTTTCAGTATTGGCATAAAATCCAGATGATTTTTGCCCAATAGAGAGCGCTACCTCAAGTTGGCTTATGCCTTTCTCATTTCTTATTCTTTTGACATTATATGATACTGTTTTAAAAAAATCTTCACTTTCTTCTTCGCTGACAATATCTGGTATATTTAACACTTATGTTATTCCTATAGATAATATTTCTATAAGTTTAGTTAGGATACTATTTTTTAACAATTATATATAGAAATCATTTCTATAGAAATGTATAATAGATTAAAATAATGGAGGAGAGTTGTAATGAATAAAAATATTATCATTAGTGCGCTGTTATTAGGCGTAAGTGTTAGTTTGTTTAGTGGATGTGCTAAATCTGTAACGATCCTTTGATAGTTACATATAGATGGAATCCTTTTATTGGAGGTTGGTTTATGGATGATGTTGCTACAGATAAATCTACAGTTACGGCAACTATGACACAGCCTGCCATATTTACAATATGGGGATCAAAAAGGATTGTTATGGATGGAGAAAAAGATACTGTCTATCTAGGCGAAGATTCGTATAAATGTAACAATGATTTATCAATATTGACGAAACTTATAGAAAAAATTAATAAAGCTAAGATTGATGATCGTTTAAGAAGCCTTAATTCTGATATAAATCAAGGCAGATACTAGATAATTTTCGGCAGATGCCACTCTTTTTTATACGCTACAAGTCTTAAAATTATACTAAAGAGTGCTATTGCAACTATGCTAAACTCGTTTATAGCTCCAAATATGTTAAGAATTCCAAGCAAGAGTAAAAATCACTAATTAAAACGGCGGGTACTTGATTTATCATTATGTCTCTTGCAACGCCTCCGCCTACCGCTGTGATAAAGCTAAGTATGATGATGCCGAAAAAGTTAAAATTTGCGTCTATCGCCATCAATGCACCTGCTATGCTAAACGCAACAAGCCCGACCGTGTCGCTTACTACAAATATCCACTTTCGCTCAATGTCGTCTTTTTTGTATATCTTAAATATAAATACCAAAGCTACGCTTATGCTTAGGGTAAGGGCAGGGTGAATGGCTGTAAAAGCAAAAGGATGGATGCTAAGGATGGCATCTCTTATAATTCCTCCGCCAAGAGCCGTGAGAGTAGAGGCTATAAGTATGCCGAGTATATCTAACTTATTTTTTATAGCGACTAAAAAGCCGCTTATGCTAAATGCGATTATGCCTAAGATATCTGCGATTATAAAATACTCAGGCATTTAGATTTTACTTTTGGTAGTGAGATTTAAACTCTACATATCTTGAAGCAGATGCGTATAGTTCCGCAACTTCTTCATCGTTAAGTTCTCTTATAACTTTAGCAGGGCTTCCCATGATGAGCGAGCGAGGAGGAAAGACTTTGTTTTTGGTTACAAGCGCACCCGCACCGACGATGGACTCTTTGCCGATAACAGCGCCGTCAAGTATAGTTGCACTCATCCCGATAAGACATGCATCTTCGATAGTGCATCCATGAAGCATAACACGATGACCTATGGTTACATCGCTGCCGATGATGGTTGGGTATCCGTCGCTTCTATCTGCTTTTTTATGATGTGTGACATGAACCATACTTAAGTCTTGTATGCTTACTCTATCGCCTATTGTTATATAGTGAACATCGCCTCTTACAACCGTTCCAAACCAGATAGAGCAATCCTCGCCACAAGTGACATCGCCTATAACATCTGCGGATGGCGCTATCCAACTGTTTTTGCCTATTTTTGGGTTCATTCCTTTAAACTCATATGTCATTGCTCTTCTCCTTCGTTAAATATGCTTGATTGCAGCTGTTCAACTACACTCGCACTCTCTTTTTTTGTAGCTTTAACTATTTTATTTATATAATCTTCCAAATGTTTGTGATTGTTTAGCGTTTTAGTATCGTCTTTTGCTACTTTTATGTAGCTTCCGTCACTTTGTAGCTCATGAGCTAGAGAGTTGTCTGCGCATTGAAGCTTTAAAAATTGTAAAACTTTATCTTTTGCTTTTTGGTC
This sequence comes from Campylobacterota bacterium, assembly GCA_030837195.1. Classification (GTDB taxonomy): domain Bacteria; phylum Campylobacterota; class Campylobacteria; order Campylobacterales; family Sulfurimonadaceae; genus Sulfurimonas. Next base: position 6,543 of record JAUPKZ010000073.1, on the reverse strand, counting down.
TTTAATGGCAGTCAATAGTTCTATGCGTCTGGTTAGGTTGCGCGGCATCCAGTCGGCACTTGATATGTAGATTCCGGTTTCGTCATTTTTAAAATAAAATGCACGCGAATGTTCCAGATATTTTCCCAAAATTGATATTACTCTTATGTTTTCACTCACGCCTTCGATGCCCGGTTTTAAACAGCATACACCTCTGACTATAAGGTCTATTTTTACTCCGGCTTGACTAGCTTTGTAGAGTGCGCGAATAACATCGTCATCGACTAGAGAGTTTAGTTTTACAATGATTTGACCATCTTTTGCTTTTCTTGCCTCATTTTGTATAAGCGATAGTATTTTTGGTTTGATTTGCGCAGGCGACATATATAACTCATTGAGCTTGCCTTTCTTGCTAAAACCTGTTAGAAAATGAAAAAACCTTGTTAAGTCGTTTGTAACGACATCTTTGGATGTTAAGTAGCTCATATCGGTATATATTTTTGCCGTTGATGGGTTGTAATTTCCGGTTCCTATATGTGCGTATTGTTTTAGTTTGCCGCCTTTTTTTCTAGTAACAAGCGTTGCTTTTGCGTGTACTTTAAAGCCTTTGATACCGTAAATTACATGCGCTCCTGCTTTTTCAAGTGCTTTTGCCCAAATAAGGTTATTTTCTTCATCAAACCTAGCTTTTAGCTCAACCATAACTGTTACTTGCTTGCCCGATTCACTAGCACCCATAAGTGCTTTTACGATAGGTGAATCCGTGCCTGAACGATATAGCGTCATTTTTATGGAAACAACATCGGGGTCTTTTGCAGCCGCTTGAATGAGCTGAACAACAGGATCAAAACTCTCATATGGATGAAATAGCATTATGTCTTGTTTTTCAAGTGTTGCAAATATATTTTCAAAATTATCAAGCGGAGGCAGGTTTCTTGGCTGATACGGCTCAATTAGTAGATGTGCAAAATTCTTGTTTGCAACAATCTGCCACAGGCTTGATAGATTTATAAATGTATGAAATCTGAAAATATCGTCTTGATAGACATTTATATGGCGGTTGAAAAAATTGATAAGGTCTTCATCTCCGTCACTTTCAACTTCAAGGCGTACCATAGCCCCTTTTTTACGAAGCTTTAGACCCTCTTCTAAAATTTCCATAAAGTCGTCTGCTTCTTCCTCTTCTATCTCTATGTCTGCATTTCTGGTAACTCTAAAAGAGGCATGTTTTATAAGCGTATAACCGGGGAAAAGTTCTGCTATATGTTCTGCTACGATACTCTCAATCGGTATATAAGTGCCTGTGTCTAGCTCGACAAATCTATCTAAAACTCTAGGAATACGCACTATACCGGTTCTCTCTAAAGAAGCATTGTCATTGTCTCTTAGTTTTACGATAAGCCCGAAACTAAGATTATTTAAATGTGGGAAAGGGTGTGTCGCATCTATGGCAATGGGTATAACTACAGGGTATATTTGATCATTAAAATATCTGCTTAGATAGCTTTTTTGCTGTTGGGTTAATTCATTGTAGTAATTTATGCTTACACCCTGTGTTTCAAGCTTTTTAAGTATTCCAAGCAGGCAGTTTTCTACAACCTGCTGTTCTTGATGAAGATATTCCCTTATCTCTCTTAATTGTTCAAGCGGCGTTAGTTTGTCTGCGCTTGAGACTATGATGCCTGCCGTAAATAGCTTTTTAAGTCCTGCAACTCTAATCATATAAAATTCATCAAGATTTGTACCGTATATGGCTAAAAATTTTAATCTCTCTAGAAGTGGAAGGGACTCGTCTTGCGCTTGTTTTAGTACTCTTGTATTAAACTGCAGCCATGATAGCTCGCGGTTATTGTAGAGGCTTGGGTTTTTGAGGTTTAACATGATTAAGATATCCTAAAGTAAGTTAAAAAATTAATACACTATTATAACAAATAAAGATTACTTTAGCATTACTTTACGACTCCGCTCCCTTTCCAATTTGCCGCGTGATAGATGGTAACATTGTTTTTTCTGGCATAGTAGCGCATAAGTAGCTTTTGTATGGTCGGCTCGATTGAAGGGGAAAACCATGCGTTGTTGCTTGAGGCTATCATAAAATCTACATCCCCTTCATAAAGTTCTTCGCAAGTTGCTTCATAGCAGATTGCGTTTCTAAATTTTACGCCTTTGATTGTAAAATCGGTTGGAGATGAAGCAGTTTTAAAGTCTGATGCTCCTGCAAAAAAGTACTCGTTTACAACTTTTTTTGCAAATCCCGGTAAAGGTATATACTCTCCAAAAGGAACTAAAACCAACTTTTTGGCTATCTCGTAATTACCATTTTCAAACATATATGTTACATTGTAGTGTACGCCGCCTTCGCTTAAAAGCGTTCCTGCTACGATAGATATATCATGAGATAGTTTTTTTAATTCTTCTAGTACAAGAGGTGCTTTGTTCATATAAAAAGGAAAAACAGACTCCGGTAAAACAACGATATCATACTTTTCCTCTCTTGCTTTGTGTATCTCCGTAAAAACCATGCTTACGGTAGCTTGTAAGTTTTCTTTTTGCCATTTTTGGTCTTGTGTTATATCTGTTGCGACAAGTTTTATCTTTAACGGTGCCTCTTTTGTTAGAGGAGTGCTCCAGTTGATAGCAGCTAAGAGAAGCAGCAATGGCGCGTATTTATATTTTTTTTGTTTTATAACTGATGGAAGCGCAAGGGCAAGAAGTATTGCAAAAAGCTGGTATTTGAAAATACCTAGATAGCTATCTACAAAAAGCAGTTCAATTTGCAGCCAGTTAAAATCGGCAGGTTCTACAAAGCTAAGAACAAAAAGTAAACCTGCGCGTAAAAGAGTAGAGTTTGTAAGTGCCAAAACCCCGAAAAAAAGCATATAGACAATTGCAAAAATAAGTGTAATGAGCGGTTCTAAAAAACCGACGCCGTTGTATTTAAAACTATACCCAATCCAATAAAACCAAAAAAGACCTATAAAAAATCCGGCCATTAAAATGGCTCTCTTTGGCATATAAAGCAACATTGTGAGTGCACTTAGCCCAAAGAGAGTATTTATGATTTTTAGAGTAAAGCCAAAATGCTCAAGATAGATAAAAGCACTAAAAAAGAGAGCACAAACTAGCCCCAAAACCAAATCCCTAAAAATAGGGTTTAAATTTTTTTCTCCGTTTTGTAGCTTTATAAACATATATTTCCCTAAACTGCGCGGCAATTTTTTGGCAAATTATAGCACTATTCAGGCTACTGTTAATAATGTTTTTGTATAATCCACCCCAAAAATGTTTTTACAAGCAGTGTAAGAAGCTTAAATCAAAGGAAATAAAGTTATGGAAATTATAGGTCAGTTGTTACCGTTTATATTTTTAATTGCAATTATGTATTTTGTGATTATTCGCCCGCAGCAAAAAGAAGCAAAAGATAGAAAAGATATGGTAAGCGCTCTTAAAAAAGGTGATAAAGTCATTACAAGTGCAGGTATATTTGCAACTATTTACAAGATAGAAGATAAATTTTTTAGCGTAAAAATAAATGATGATGTAATTATAAAGATAACAAAAGATGCCATTGTTAGAAAGTATGAGGATGAAGCTTAATTACCGTATAGTTATCTTCGCTCTTTCTATTGTTTTTGGTATTTTTTTCTCGGCTCCGTCTCTTCTTCAACTAGAGAGCGGAAAAAAGATTACTCTTGGGCTTGATTTGCAAGGCGGTCTTCATATGCTTCTTGGCGTAAAAAGTGAAGAAGCCGTTACATCCCGCATAAAGTCGATTGCCGCTAGCGTTAAGAACTTTGGTGAAAAAAAAGATATTCTCATAGACACTTTGGCTTTTGATGAAAATAGAGTAGTCGTAACTCTTCTAGACAAAGATGAAGCAAAAAACATTCAGACATTTATGTCTGAGATAAAAGGAACTATTGTAAGCGTCAATGGTGCTGAGGTTTCTATATCTTTAGACGAACAGGAGATTGCAAGAACTAAGGAACAAGCGATTTCTCAAGCAATCGAAACCATAAGAAACAGGCTTGACCAATTTGGTTTATCCGAACCTGTCGTTGCCAGACAAGGAGAAGATAAAATTCTTGTTGAGCTAGCAGGAATTAAAAGTGCAGAGGATGAACAAAGGGCAAGAGAACTCATTTCTCGCGCTGCAAAACTCGAACTTATGGCAGTGGATGAAGAGAGAACAGCTAGAGTCAATAGCATGAGCACTACAGATGCTGCTAGTTACGGTGATGTTATTCTAGAGGATGTTAACAACCCGCAAATAAAGTATCTGGTTAAAGAGATACCTGTGCTTGATGGCTCTATGCTAACTGATGCTTATGTCGGATTTAATGAAAACAACCGTCCATTGATAAACTTTACTCTAAACGCAGAAGGTGCGGGAATATTTGGTGATTTTACAGGCAGAAGCGTAGGCAAACGCCTAGCGGTTGTGCTTGACGGCAAAGTCTATTCTGCTCCAAACATAAATGAACGAATCGGCGGCGGAAGCGGTCAAATATCTGGAAGTTATAGCGTGTTAGAAGCAAAAGATTTAGCTATTGCGCTTCGCTCCGGCTCACTTTTAGCACCGATTTATGTTATGGAAAAACGCTCTGTGGGACCTAGTTTGGGAGCTGATAGCATTGAAGCGAGTATGATTGCGCTAATAGGCGGATTTGTTATGGTTGTGGCATTTATGGTTGTTTATTATAGAGTTGCAGGAGTTATTGCAAATATTGCTCTTGTTGCAAACTTGTTACTCATTATAGCCGTTATGAGCCTCTTTGGTGCGACGCTCACCCTTCCGGGTATGGCCGGTATAGTCTTGACCGTGGGTATGGCGGTTGATGCCAATGTTATTATTTCAGAGAGGATTAGAGAGCTATTAAGAGAGGGTGTTTCTATGCATAAAGCCATAGAAGAGGGTTATTCCAATGCTATGCGTGCTATTTTAGACGCAAACATAACAACGCTGATTGCCGCAGTTGTTCTTTATGCATATGGAACAGGAGCAGTAAAAGGCTTTGCAATTACTATAAGTATCGGTATTTTAGCTTCAATGTTGACGGCCATACTTGGAACGCACGGTATTTATCAGATATTAGAGAAAAAAATTCAAAAGAGTAAAAATAATCTTTTTTGGTTTGGCATAAAGGCGTAAATAATGGAATTTTTTAAACAAACAAAAGCACTTGCCTTTATGGGTAAATCAAAGATAGCGATGCTTGTATCTATGATTTTGATAGTTGCTTCGTATGCCATACTTGCTACAAAAGGGTTAAATTACGGTGTTGATTTTGCAGGCGGGACTATTATACAAGTAAAATACGGCTCCGCAGCCCCAATAGATGAGATGAGGGAAAAATTAAAAAGCAACTCTCTTTTTGATGGTGCTTCTATAACTGAGTTTGGTTCGAGTGATGAAGTAGTTATCCGTATGAAAACTACAACAAGTGATGTTAGTGTAGATATAGGCGATGTTACTAGAGAAGCTCTTAAAGGTACCGGTGAATATGAGATTCGCCGTGTCGATATTGTCGGACCAAAAGTCGGTAGCGAGCTAAAAGAAAAAGGAATTACCTCTTTGATTTTGGCAATAGTCGGGATTTTAATTTATGTAGCTTTTAGATTTGAATGGAGATTTGCAACTGCATCGGTATTAGCTCTTGTTCATGATGTCTCAATTGCGCTTGGAGCTATTTCTTTGGCTTCCATAGAAGTCAATTTAGATGTTTTAGCTGCACTTTTAACGCTGCTTGGGTATTCACTTAATGACACCATTATAGTTTTTGACAGAATAAGAGAGAGTATTACGGAGTCAAAAGATATCGATTTTGCAAAAATGATTGACGAGTCTATCACAAAAACGCTCTCTCGAACGACTTTAACATCTTTAACGACTCTATTTGTTGTTTTTACTCTGTTTGTATGGGGCGGTGAGATTATTCATGCTTTTGCCTTTACTCTTTTAGTAGGTATTTTAATCGGAACATATTCGTCTATTTTTGTTGCTTCGCCTTTATTGATTCTTTTTGGTTTTAATGCAAAGGATTATCAAAACAAACTTGCCGAAAAGACAAAAAGAGAAGCAGAAAAAGAGAGAATGAGAGCGCAGTTTGAATCAGGAGTAATGTAGTATTTAGTTGCTCCTTAAGATACTTTTTGTATAATCAGGATTAAAATAATTTAAAGCTAAGGTGTCGGTATGGATTGGGGCAAGGTAATATATGTGTTTTTCTCATTGATGAGTTTAACATCAATAGCCGGTTTTTTATATGAGCATAGTGCGGTTGCGCTTTTTGTTGCCGGTAGTTTAAACTTAGTTTCTACTTTTTTAAAAATAGGTGTTAGAAATCTTCTCTCTGCCGAACTTTTAGCTTCTTCTTTAGTAGCTGATTTACATCTTATACCTGCATTTATATACCTAGAAGTAGTAGGTAATTTGGAGTGGGCTATAGCACTTGCTATCGGAGCGCTTATTGCAAACATGTTTTCTATGGGACTTGTTTATATAGAGAGTTCAAAAAACCGTGATGATTATTAGGAGAGATTTTTGGAGTACAGTTCAAAAGA
>JAUPKZ010000072.1 GCA_030837195.1 Campylobacterota bacterium | reverse complement strand
AGCTTTTTAAATGTGCCAAACGGTATAAGAAACCAAACTATAAACAAAGCACTATCTCTCATAAATGACGAGATGAGCAATTTTGAAAAGCTCTCCATCCTTAGCGACAATATGCTTCTCTTTTGCGCCGGTTTTTTGATGAGCGCTTCAAGAAGGTTTCATATAGTCTTAGCAGGAGGAACGCAGATGGCGGCGTGCCTTCTAGTTGCGGATACGCTAAGAGAAGATGTGCTTATGCGCATCAAACATGAAAATATAACTCTTGCGACTACCAAGTGGGTGGCAGAGGACAAAAACTCCGATATCGCACATATCTTATCTCTTTTAAGCTACAAACCTAACGCACTCTATACGACTTTTTCATTTGAAAATGCAACCATTCCCGTGCTAAAAAAATATGACGAGGGCGAAGCAAAAGAGGGAGTGGGAGCGGGAGCGGCTCTTGCTTATGCTTGTGCAAAGGGCATAAATAATGATAAACTCTTAGAAGAAATTGAGCGTATTTTATACTCGATGTAAATAAAAGGATATATATGAATCTTTTGTCAAAAAATGCACCGCTTGAAGAGTCTATAGAAAAAATGAAATCTGTTTTAGCAGATGTCGGATGCAGTGTAGTTTTTTCTCATCAAAAGCACCCTCTCTCTAACTGTTATTCTATAAATCTGGCTTCCGCGGAAGCACCCAAATATATCTACTCAAACGGCAAAGGAGTAGTAGAGGATGCTTGCATAGCAAGCGCTTTGGGCGAGTATATAGAGCGGCTTCAAACAAATAACTTTTTTAGCGATTTTTATTTGCAAGAGTATAAACACTATCCGGATGAAGTTCTTTTTGAGTTTGGCGAAGGCTATTTGAGCGATGAGCTTTTTAAGATTTACGACGCTAAGGCACAACTGGCATATGATGATTTGGTAGATTTTAACAGCGGTCATTACGATAAGATAGTTTCACTTCCTTTTAAGAAAAACAACGCACACGAAGTCTATTTTCCCATAAATATACTAAGCAATCTCTATGTAAGCAACGGTCTGGCAACGGGAAACACTCCAAAAGAGGCGCAAGTACAGTCTCTTAGCGAAATTTTTGAGCGGTTCGTAAAGCTTGAGATTATAAAAAACGGCTATGCTTTGCCAAAATTCAGCGATGAAGAACTGAGGGCTTTTAACAAGGTTTATAGTGATGTGGTTGCTCTTAGAGGATTGGGTTATGTAGTAGATGTTCTTGATGCTTCGCTTGGTGGAGTCTTTCCCGTAACTGCCATTTCGCTTATAAACCCAAAGAATGCGTCGCTTTTTGTATCATTTGGAGCTCATCCTATATTGGAAGTTTCACTAGAGAGAACCATGAGCGAGCTTATGCAAGGGCGCAATCTTGATGAGCTTGATGCGTTTGAAGCCCCTACTTTCGATATGAGTCTGGTTAGCGATAGTTTTAACTTGGAGTCGCACTATATAGACTCAAACGGTAAACTCGGTTTTGGATTTTTGAGTGCAAAAAAGAGTTTTGAGTTTAAAAAATGGGCGTATAGCGGTAGTAACAGCGATGATGAGTATGAATTTCTTGTATCGATTTTAAAGAAGCTTAAAAAAGATTTTTATATAAGGGAGTATGACTATCTCGGATTTTACTCATGTCAGATAGTAGTGCCTTCGCTCTCTGAAGTTTACCCCATAGAGGATCTGCTCTATAACAATAAAAATAGCGGCAAACTTATCCGTGATATGGTTTTAAACTATGCCTCATACGATGCGGAGGATATACTCTTTGAGATAGAATCGCTTGATGATTCTCTTGATGTTGCAAAATATATAGGTGTTATTTTTGAGGAGAGTTTTACCATGCGTGAGTTAAAAGCGCAAACGCATATTTTGCTTGGCAATTTAGACGAAGCATTAGAGTATTTGACATTTTCGACTCACCCCATGGCAGCAGTCGTTGCGGAGCTTATTAGAATGAAAGAGCAAAAACTGCCGTTTAAGGATTATGAAGAGGCATTTTTTCATCTTTTTTCAAAAGAAAAAACTCAAAAAGCTTTAAAAATTATCAAAAAAGAGGAGATGCTTATATGTACAAAACTGCATCAAGAGTATATAAATATTTTAGAGCTTTATAAAAAACTAGAGATGAAAAAAGAGTTAGGATATAACCGATGAGCTATGAAGAGTGGTTTGAGAGGCACGCTCAAAAACATAAAAAGATAGTAGATAAACTTTTAGCTCTTGGATATGATGAAGATAGGATAATTGAGTATTTTGACTATGACAATATGGCTAAAGAGGAGATTGACTTCTGTCCGCTATATAAAGAGGGTAAAAAATGCCATGATATGAAAGAGCTTAATTGCTATTTGTGCGGATGCCCGAATTTTAGATTTAACGATAAAGGGCTGGGAGAGTATAATAATTTTAAAATTTTAAGCGAATGTGAAATAAATAACGGTACAAAGTTTGCAAGCGGAGGTTTTATCCACCAAAGCTGCTCAAAATGCAGCGTGCCTCATCATAGGGCATATGTAAAAAAACATTTCGATACGGACTGGAAAAAAATAATGAAAGAGGTAAAGATAGATGAGTGAAATTACGATTTGGCATAACCCGATGTGCTCAAAATCTCGTGAAGCGTTGGGGATTTTGCAAGATGGCGGCTATGAAGGCAAGGTAGTTAAATATTTGGAAAATGCTCCAAGCGAGGATGAGATAAGAAGCGTTTTAAAAATGTTAGGTATCGGTGCTAGAGAGCTAATGAGAACAAAAGAGGATATTTACAAAGAGCTTTGTCTGGAAAATGAAGAGAGCCAAGATGCACTCATTAGCGCGATGGCAAAGTATCCAAAACTCATTGAGCGCCCTGTTATCATAAAAGGCAACAAAGCTATCATAGGGCGACCGAGTGAAAAAATCATTACATTTGTAAAAGAGAGCTAAAATATAAGCTTATAGTTGCTATGATAGGCTACAATTTTTAGTAAAAGCGAGGTTTGATTATGGCTAGTGTAACATCATACGGGGCAGCACAGACGGTAACTGGTTCTTGCCATCTCTTAAAAATAGGTCCGATTCAGATACTTATAGATTGCGGAATGTTTCAAGGTAACGGAGGCGGTGAAAAAAACTATGAGCCTTTTGAGTTTGACCCGTCGGAGATAGACTATTTGGTGATTACTCATGCGCATTTGGACCATATAGGAAGAGTTCCTAAGCTTATAAAAGAGGGCTTTGAAGGTAAAATCATAGCTACGCAGCCGACGCACGATATCATGAGAATTATGCTTCTTGATAGTGCAAAACTGCTAAAAGAAGAGTACAAAACGCTTAGGCGAAAAGCTCGCCGCCGCGGCGAAGAAGACAAGATAAAAGAGCCTCTATATACCGAAGACCATGTGAAAGAGATTTTTCAAAAAGAGTGGATTTTACTAAACTACTTTGAGCGACATAAACTGCCAAAAAAGATACGCTTGACATTCGGTAATGCGGGGCATATAATGGGAAGCGCTTTTGTAATGATAGATTATGAAGAAAAAAATATCAAAAAAAGAGTAGTTTTCTCAGGCGACATAGGGAACAGAAGTAGGCTTATCATAGACCCTCTCGATAACACGGAGGAGGGAGATGCTCTTTTTGTAGAATCTACTTACGGCGATAGACTGCACAGACCTATTAAAGAGAGTATTGCCGAGTTTAAGCAGACTATCATTGAAACGCTTCAAAGAGGGGGCAATGTTCTTATCCCTTCTTTCGCGCTTGAGAGAACGCAAGAGGTTTTATGGCTGCTTCGACAAATGCACACAAAAGGCGAATTGCCTGAGTGCAGAGTTTTTCTTGATAGTCCGCTTGCCATAAAAGCTACAAAACTATATAAAAAATATCCTATCAACTTAAGTGATGAGGTCGAGTATGAAGCATTAAGCGATGAAGACCCTTTTTCGTTTGAATGGCTAGAGCCGACCCCAAAAAGAGAACAATCCCTTTCTATTAATAGAGTTAAGCGAGGAGCAATTATTATAGCCGGAAGCGGTATGTGTAACGGCGGGCGCATAATGCATCATCTAAAACATAGGCTGTGGAATAGGCTAAATACCGTTATGTTTGTAGGTTATCAGGTAAGAGGAACTCTTGGGCGAAGTATAGTTGAGGGCGAGAACTATGTAAAAATATACGGGGAAGACATAGTAGTAAAAGCTCAGATAGCAACCATAAACGGGTTTTCCGCACATGGAGATCAAAGCGATATGTTAGAGTGGATAGGCAATTTTAAAGAGTTAAAAAAACTCTACCTTATTCACGGAGAGATTGAAAAAATAGAAGCTTTTTCCAATGCAATAAAGGAAAAGTTAAATTATGAGCCTGTTATAATAGAACACGGCAAAAAAGTAAATCTATAAAGAAGGAGTTGTTATGAGTATATTGGAAGAGTTAAAACGCTTTCTCATACGAGGAAATGTCGTAGATATGGCGGTTGGTTTTATATTTGGTGCGGCGTTTGGAACGCTTGTTCAATCTTTGGTAAAAAATATTGTTATGCCTCCCGTGGGTATGCTGCTTGGAAAGGTTGATTTTTCAAATCTTTTTATAGCGCTTGATGGAAATCGTTATGAAACCATAGCAGAACTTGATAAAGCCGGTGCTCCTGCTATAAAGTTGGGCGTTTTTATAAACGACACTATATCGTTTTTGATTTTGGGAACGGTAATGTTTGTTATAGTAAAAACCTACAATAAACTAAGAGAACAAGAAAATGCAGCTCCTGCGGAGCCTACCGAAAAGGTTTGTGGTGAATGTGCAATGAAAATTCCTGTTGCCGCAAAAAAATGCCCTTATTGTGGCAACAGTGATGTTTAAATCAGCTGCACTCTTTTTTGCGTGCAGCTCCGTTTTTATATATAATAACCGCAAAAACAAGAGAGATAGCTATCCATATATCTGAGTAAATATTGAGATATGTTTCATTTATAAATGTAACTACTGCTAGCATAACAATAAAAGTAGCCGTTGTCTTTGGATAAAATCTGTACCCTAAACCCTCAAATTTGCCCCTAAATAGCAATAAATACGAGATAACCGAAATCGCAAAAGCATATATCTTAAAATCTCTATATCGCCCATCAAACGCAAGCGCAGCACTTAAAAATATAAATGTAACGAAAGAGAGATAGAATAGAGGTGTAACAAACTTATCTTCTCTTTTGTCCGTAGCTATAAAACTGAGCGTAAAGTAGTATATACATAGATGCACCGACAGTATAAAAACAGAAAGTATATGCTCTATGGGGCTTTTTGAAACAGTGCTAAACTGCTCTATTTGTAGTATAAAAAGTAGCGCAAAAAGCGTATTTATAACACTAAATAGAGCTATTTTTTTGTTATCTTGTACATTTTTAAGAAGCAGTGAAAATCCCAAAATCAGTAAAATAGTACCGAAAGAGAGTTGTTTATAGTTAAAGAAGTTTGACATATCTCCCTTTAGGACAAATTTATCGCCCCTATCTGCATCAAATAGTCCCCAATATCCGCCTACTGCTCCCTCGCTTACTCTTTTCCACGGTTGGTCAATTGCTTCAATGATGTTGTACTCCCACCCTTTTGGCTCAACTTTGGCTATAAACTCTCTTATAAATAGAGCTTGATTTATCTTGCTTGGAAGTGCATCTTCTCTCATTCTTCCCTCGGATGGCCATCCGGTTTCACCTATGAGAAGTTTCTTGCCGCCTATCATCCCCGAGACTTCTTCTCTGATTTTTATAACATGTTCTATGGCTTTTTCTACGCCTACGGGGTCATCTTCCCAGTACGGAAGTATATGTATAGTTACAAAATCTACAACACCGAACAGTGCTTTGTTTTTTAACCAAAACTCCCATACATCCGCGTAGGTTACTTCGATATCTCCCAGAGCGTTTTTTACATCTTTTATATATTTTGTAAGTTCGTCTTGCGTAGCTTCGCCCCTAAGCAGTACCTCATTTCCTACGATAACGCCTTTTATGATATCTCTATTTTCCAGAGCTAGTTTTATCATAGTGCTTATCTCTTTTGCGGTTAGCTTTTTATCGGCACTTACCCATGCACCCATATACATCTTTAAGCCGTTTTCTCTAGCGATTTTAGGTACTATCTCAAGCCCTACGCTTGAGTATGTTCTTATACAATTTGTATATTTTGACAAAAGTGCCAAATCTTTTTTTACAAGCTCTTCGGAGAGAGTCCATTTTTTGTCAAACGGTGATTCATCTTTGCCAAAAGGTGCATAAGATACGCACTGAAGCTTATCTATGCCGTCTGATTTTTCCTTTAAAACATAAACTTCGCCAAGTACATACCAAAATAGTACGGCAGTGATAATAGAGATAAGAGTTAAAGATACTTTTTTAAACACATTTTTTCCTCATAAAAACAGTTTTATCGGTTGCGAAATTATAGCTGTTTTTATGCTTGTTCTTCCTAAAGCCTATCTAATAGCTTTTTGAGGATTGAGAGTTTGTCTTTTAAATCTTTTATTTCATCCTCATTTGAAGATGTTTTTATCTCTTTTCGTGTTTCTTCTATTTTAAGAAGAAGTTTATCTCTTAACTCTTTTTGCTCTTCCTCATCATTTTTTGTATTAAAAAAGAGCTTTTCGATGCTTTTTAAAAACTTATCTATTTTCATTTGAGCCTCCTAGTTTTCTTATCTCTTTATTTTTAATCCACAATATTGTAGCAACTTCGATAAGCCTTTGTGTTACATCATAAGCAAATGCGCTGTCATTGATAAGAGAAGTTGCCATTTTTGAGTCTATATTGTTTTCTCTAATGAGAGAGTCTATTTTATTATTTTTGATGGAGTCTAGGTTTTTAATGCTCTCTCTAAGAAGCTCTAGTGATGCAATAGCCTCTATATCGTCACAATTTTCTTTGATTTTTTCTATAGTGTCTATTGTTTTTGCTATATAAACTCTTAGATTGTTGTATTCATCTTTTATATAGCTATTTTTTGATCTTTGGTAGTAGAGAATATTTTTTTGTAAATCTCTCATATTTTTTATAGCTTCAACTATATCTCTTGAGGCAAGTTTTAAATCATAAACTCTATTTTTATCATTTTCATTCATACTCTCTTGCGATATGGTCGCATAGTGTATGATATCTCCGTATAGTGACTTGATTTTGTTTGCATAAAACTCATTGATATCTTCATCTATCGTCAAGTCAGATTCTTTTACAACACTTTGTATATCGGCATTTTTTAGAAATTTGTGCCTATGTAAAAACATAGAGTGTGCTATGACCTCTATGGCATTGTCATATAGATGTGCGACCTCTTTTCTTATAGCTTCTATTGCAGCGTTTGGTATATTTATGACTATATTATCCAGATATAGCGGCTTTTGAATTTCATCTTTTTCATTTACAAAAAGTGTTTGTAGATATTTTACAAAAAGAGTCGTAAATGGGTACATAAGTACTACAGATACTATATTTAGAGTTGTATCAAAGAGAGCAAGTTTCATAGCATAGTCACCCTCTTCTATACCTATTTTTGATGCTAAAATATTTATAAAGTCACTGAGCGGGTATAGAAAAATTATGGCAATTATAGCACTCAGCGTGTTAAATGAAAAATGGGCGAGGGCTACTCTTTTACCCTCTGCATTAGCCCCAAATGAAGCGATAATAGCAGTTGTGGTCGTACCTATATTTGCACCTATCGCAAGTTCTATGCCGTTTAGGAAGGATATCTGATTTGTAGCTACGGCGGTTATGAAAAGTGCCATCGCGGCACCGCTGGACCGCATAATAACGGTTACTACCATACCGATAAACACATAAACAAATATCCCCGCCCATCCGCTCATCTCAAATTTTGTCAGATCAAATGAGCTTTGCATT
>JAUPKZ010000016.1 GCA_030837195.1 Campylobacterota bacterium | reverse complement strand
CCAAGCAGTGATGCGGTAGTTAGCATTACGCTAGGAGACCTTCCTGTAGGTTCAGATTTACAACAATATGATGCTGTAAATGACGAGTATATTGTGTTAACTCCAAATAGCGACGGAACATATACTTTTGATGCTGATGAAGTAGCAGGACTTGACCTCTCTATAGCAACGACTGCGCCGTTAGCTGATGGTTATGAACCGCTTATTTCGGCAATAGTCGTAGATGGAAGTTCAATATCTACTACGACATATGGAGGCACTGATGGAACTGTGATTGATGGTACCGACTATGCAGATTATATAGACGGCGGTGCAGGTAATGATACTATAGATGCTCAAGGTAATGATGACATTATTAGCGGCGGCATTGGAGCAGATACGATATACGGTGGTGCCGGAGATGATACTATTGAGTATGATGCTCTAGATAGTGAAATAGACGGCGAGGAAGGATTTGATACTTTAATTGGAAATGCAGATATTATTAATCTTGCAAATGTATCAAATATCGAGGTAATTCAATTGAGTGCAGGAACAACTGTTACGGGTAGCGGTGTTAATGGAATTGTAGCTAGTGATGTTATAAGTGCGACGGATTCAGGCACGCTTATAATCCAGTCGGCAGACGGTGATGCTGCAAATCAGGTAAATATAGATACTGACTCTTTAGCTCTTCAAAGTGAGAGTGTAACTATTGATGGTGTTGAGTATGCTCAATATATAGGCGGAGGAGCTACTCTGTTAGTAGAGATAGATGACTCTATAGGGGTGATTTGATAGTTATTTGACTTACGGCTAAGTTTAGTAGCCGTAAGTTTTAGTTTACGATTATCTAAATTTTAAAGCAAGCGAGATTCTATCTGCCACTCCAGCTTTTTCAAATATATTGTGAATATGCCCTTTAACGGTAGATAGTGCGATTTTCTCTCTCTGCGCAATCTCTTTGTTGCTAAGCCCGTTTGCTATCATAAGTGCTATATTTTTTTCCTTTTCAGTAAGAAAAACCATAAACGCCGGCTCTTCTTTATTTTTATTTTGCATATATTTGTTGATGATAAAGTATGTCAAATCGGCAAAAAGCCAGTTATTCCCATTTTCTACACTATAGAGCATTTTAAGCAGATTTTCCTTATTGATATAAGAGTTTTCGTATCCTTTTATGCCGCTTCCAAGAAGAGTAGAAGCGTGATAGACCTCGGGGGATGCATTAAACATTAATATAGTTGCATGTAAAAACTCTTTTAGTTTTTCTAGCGTTTCTTTTGTATTAGATAAACTCATCTCATCTATCATCACAATGATTTTATCATTATTGTTTTTTAAATATTCTATTAACTTATCTATACTCTGTATATATATAGCATCATAAGAGTTTTTAAGAGCATTTTCCCAGTGGTTTTTTATGGAAGACATATTTGTAAATAGAAGTATCTTTTTCATAGTTATCTCTCGCTTAGTACATTTTCTCTTGCACGCAATATAGGTTTTAAGATATAGTCCAGTACTGTTTTTTTACCTGTTACAATATCAACATCCGCCGTCATACCAACCATTATACTTAGTTTTTTATCTTCATTTCCCAAATAGTCCTTGTCGGTTTCGATTCTAACAAGATAGTAGTTTTGTTTTGTTACTTCATCAAAGATAGTGTCTGCACTTATGTGAGTAAGCCTGCCTTCCAATGAACCGTATATAGCAAAATCATAAGCAGAAAATTTTACTATGGCTCTTTGCCCTGGGAATAAAAAAGCAATGTCGGCAGGGCGTATTTTTGCTTCAACCAGAAGCTTGTCCTCTGTTGGGACAACTTCAATTATATTCATACCTGGTCGCACGACACCGCCAACGGTATTTACAAGCAATTGTTTGATCGTTCCATCTACGGGAGAGCGGACAAGTGTTCGTTTAACTTTATCTTCCCTTGCAATGTTTGCACTCTCAATCCTTGCCATCTCTGCTTTTACTTCATTAAACTTCTCTTTAGCAATATTGCGAAATTTATATTGGATCTCCATTATGTTGTTTTTTTGCTCTTCTATAACTGAATTAAGACGAGGTATAGATAGCTTTGTTGATTTCATTTGTCCTTCAATAGAACTTGCTTCTCTTTGAAGCTGTAGGTACTCTACTTCAGACACAATACCCTTTTCGACAAGCGGTTTGTTTAGTTGTATCTCTCGCGATATAAGTTCATAACTTTTTGTAAGATTGGATAGTTTTGCTTCTGCTTCTCTTAGTTCGTCTTTTTTTTGTTCAAGTCTGCGCTTGTAAATAAGAACGCTATTATCTAGTTGCTCTTTATTGCTTAAGTAGAGTGATTCTTCATATTTTATAAGTTCGGGAGATGTTTTTTTGATGGCTTCATCTGCATTAAAAGGCGCCGCGGTAGATTCTGCCAAAAGTCTTATGCTTTTTGCTTTAAGTTCATTGTATCTAAGTTGGCTTTCAGTAAAACTGCTTACAAAACCGGTATCGTCAATCTTTATAAGAACATCGCCTTTTTTAACGACATCCCCCTCTTTTACGAGAATATCACTAACGATTCCGCCTTCTAGATTTTGAATGACTTGAACTTGTGTTGAAGGAATTATCTTTCCTTGTCCGCGGGTAAGCGCATCAATTTCTGCATTATATGCCCAGTAAATAAGCCAGATTATAAAAAAAGCGCTTACCCATAACATTATTTTAGTGCCGATTGAATGGTTTATAAGCATTGCAGCACTTACAGAGTTCATATACTCAAGATCATCGCTACTTTTGATGCGCATATTTTTTATATCTTTTTTATTGTAAGAGTACTCTTCAAATCTGTTTTCAAGGCTCATTGACTAACCTTTTTTGACTCTTGAAGCTGTTTTAGTACATCTTCATATGCTCCGTCTAAAACAACTTTCCCTTTGTCTAGTAAAATCAACCTTTGAGTAAGTGCTAAAAGTATATTTTTATGAGAGATTAAAAGCATAGTATGCTCTTTTTTATACTCCCTTAGTGCTCTTATAAAATTACTTTCATGTGTGCTGTCCATAGAGTTTGTCGGCTCATCAAGCAAAATAATAGGAGCCTCGTGTATGAACGCTCTGGCAATGGAGATAGATTGTTTTTGCCCGCCTGAGAGCCCATCGCCCCTCTCTCCGATATGCATATCGTATCCCATAGGGTGTGTATCGACAAAATCGCTTACTCCGCTTAGTTTTGAAACTCTTAAAATATCCTCATCGCCTGCAGCCGGAGAGCGCAAAACGATATTGTCCTTGAGCGTTCCTTGAAATAGTATAACATCCTGCGGCACATAAGATATATTTTGTCTAAGATCGGCAGGGTCAATCTGTTTTATATCAATGCCGTCGATTAGAATAGAGCCTTCCGTAGGATCATACAGACCGAGTATAAGCTTTTCGATAGTTGTTTTTCCCGAACCGTTTGTCCCGATAATCCCGACACTCTCGCTAGGATGTATGGTAAAACTTACATTGTCCAAGACTTTAATATCGCTGTTTGGGTAAGTAAAGCTTACATGTTTAAACTCTATCTTTCCCTTAAATAAAGGGCGTTGAACAAAGTTTTTTGCTTCTTCTCTCTCAACAGGAAGTTTCATTATCATATTGATAGCATCGTATGCCGTTTTTGTCTGCTGAAAGTTTGCTATTAGCGCGGCTACTTGACCAAGCGGAGATAGCATTCTAGACCCGAGCATAACTACGGCTATTAAGCCGCCCATACTTAGTGATTTATCCCCTATGGCATAGACACCGCCTATAATTATAGCTACGGTGTTTAGCTGAATTATAAAGTTTACAAAAGTTGAGATTGAGTTAGATAAAATCTTAGATTTTAGTCCCTTTTGCGCAACATCGCCGGTTGCTTCTTCCCATTTCCATTGGTATTGCCCGTTTATCCCCAATGCCTTGATTGTCTCCATGGCAGTTAGCGACTCTATTAAAACCGCATTTTTATGTGCAGATGCTTCATAAGTACTCTGTATGCTTCTTCTCATAGGCTTTTCAACTATAATGCTGTAGATTATAATAATCAAAGCACTAATAATAGGAATAGCTATAAGCCAACCACCTATAATATATGTAATAAATAAAAATATAACAGTAAAAGGCAAATCAACTATAGCGGTAATTGAAGAAGCATTGAAAAAGCCTCTGATTGAGTCAAAATCCTTTAAATTACTTGCGAAAGAGCCGACCGAGTGGGGCTTTGATGCCGTTTTCATATTTAAGACATGCTCATAAATAATAGAAGACATGATGATATCGCTTTTTTTAGCCACATTTTCAAGAAAATAGGATCTTAAAAATTTTAAAATAATTTCAAAAATATAGATAATAACTATGCCGCTTGCAAATATCCATAGTGTATCTATCGCATTGTTTGGTACGACTCTATCGTAAATGTTTAGCGTAAAGATAGGGGTTGCCATTATGAAAAGGTTTATTAAAAACGAGGCTATAACGACATCTATGTAAACGGTAGAAAAATATCTCAGAGTTCCCCAAAACCAGTGGCGGTTTTCATGCTTTAAGAGTCTTTTATGGGTATCATTATATTCGTGATTGTGTTTTAGCAAAAATGCAAAATTGATATATTCAGCCTCTAAAAATTCGCTCTTTACCCAGTTCTCACCTTCTCCTGCTTCCGGCAGTATAATTTTTGCATATTTTTTATCTGGGCTTATTTCTGTTAAGATACAAGCTTTTTCATTATGCTCATCACCTCTTAGTATCAAGATTACGGGCAGAAGCAGAGGGGATATATCTTTAAATGAGTAGTTTACCAACTTAGAGCTAAATCCGGCATGCTGTGCTGCACGATGAAAGGCAGATTTGGAGCCTTGCGCATCAAGCGAGAAGAGCTTTGGCGTAACTCTGCCGGGCGGAATCGGCAAGTCTGCAACCAAAGCATCTGCGCTATAGGGGCGGTTATAGAGTTTGGTAAAAATTACCAAACACTCCAAAAGAGGATTTTCTAATTGGTTATTCAACGCTTACGCTCATCTCTTCAAGTATTTTTCCCGTATAAGCAAGAATTTGGTAGTACGCGATTAAACGGTCATACTCTGCAGTAACCTTGCGATTTTTTGCGCTATTGTATTCAAGTTCTATGTTTAAGAGGTCAATGATGCTTCTTCTTCCGAGTTCATGCTCTTTTTCATAGTCTGCTACGGTTTCACCGCTTGATTTTATAGTATTGTCTAGATGTACAAGCTGCTCTTTAGTCGATTCAAATGTTTGCCACGCAATTTCGGTATAAGCTTGTATATATTTTCTCGCATCCGCAAGTGTGCTGTGTTTGTTAAGAAGTCTATGTTGATTTGATTCTTTAATTGCCTTATCTGCAAAGCCGTTAAATATATTGTATTTCAAATAGAGCAGGGCGTTGTATCCTGAATCTTCTTCATATGGACTAAAACTTGGTTCGCCGGTAGAGATACCGTGTACATTTTTATTCCAGTAAGCTTCTAGTTTTATATCCGCTCTTGGGTAAAAAGGAGCTTCAGCGCGTTTAACTGCGGCAGATGCAGCTTCTATGTCTGCTTGAGATACATGAATCTTTGGATTATTTTTCATTGCAATTTCAACAAGCTCTGCTAAATTGTTAGAAGGAATGTTGCCAACCGAAGGTTTTTGTAAATCCGTAGCAGCAGCTACGCCCGGTATGATTCTCTCAAGACTAGATAGCGCATTATCATAATTTTGTTGTGCAAGATACTCAATACTCAGAGCATTTTCATAGCGAGCAAGAGTTTGTTTGTAGTCAGAGCTTCTGCCTACCCCCGCTTTTACTTTTTCATCTATTTGCGACAAATATTTTTTATGCACTGCCACATTGTCTTTTGCAATATTTAAAAGTTCATGCGTTCTAAGCACTTCTATATAGTATGTAGTTGTCGATAGGGCAAGTTCATTTGCGCTCTCTTGCACTGCTTTTTGTGTGGAAGAGATAAGAGCTTTTTGTTGTTTAATGCCATATTCCGTTTCAAAACCTGCAAAAACATTTTGAACTAAAGCTGCAGAAGCCTCCTGTCTTGTTAAACTCTCTCTTTCTCTGTTATTGTCAATTGTTTTTGTAACTTCAGGACCGACTGCATAAGATAAATCAACAGACGGTAAATAGCCTGCCTCTGCGCGACCAAGCAACCCTTTTTGAGCCAAATGATCCTCTTTTTTCATCTCAATCTGCGGATGGGTCGTAACCGACTTTTGTACCGCTTCGGTAATAGACATTGCATTTAGAAGCAACGGTGCTGCAATCATAGATAGTAGTGTTAATCTTTTCATCTGATAACCTCTTTTTTTGTAGTTAGCTTAAGTTTAGCGCTTAAATCATTAATTAATAATTAATTTAACATAAGTGATTAATATTTTGTAACATATTAAAACTAAAAACTGTTTTTTTTAAAAAAGTGTCGCTTGAAGAGCTTTTAATTTATAGCTTTTTCGATGAATCTCAGAGTAGCCGTATTTTTTTATAAGTTCTATATGAAGTGCGGTACCATAGCCTTTATGCTTGTCAAGCTCATAGTGCGGGTATAATTTTGCAAGTTTTAATATATCTCTATCATGTGTTACCTTCGCAAGTATAGATGCGGCACTTACTTGAGCAACTACGCCGTCTGCTTTTACCATAGTTTTTATGTTTTTTACGCCAAAAGATGTATTTCCGTCAAAAAGATACTCCTCGCAAGGAAGATTTTTTATTATCTCTTCTAATCCCTTCTTTAAACAAACCGATATACCATTTTCGTCTATCTCCTTAGGAGTAAATTTTACAATATGAAACGATGCATTTTTGATTATCTCTTCATAAAGAAGCTCTCTTTTTTTTTCGGTTAATTTTTTAGAGTCTCTAAGCCCGTCTATAAAAGAGTGTAAAATACATCCTGCCATTACCAAATCGCCTGCAATCGGACCGCGACCGGCTTCATCTATGCCGCATAATTTGTTATACATATCTAATCCCCCAATGCCCATATATCAAACGGAACCATCTCTATTTGCGAAAAAGGGTGGTTTATGCTTCCCTCTTTGCTCATAGTGACTACACTTATTTTTTTTATTTGGTGTAAAACTATAAATGATTCAATAGCCTCTATTTTTTTAAAAAGCGCCCTCTCGTCGGCAAACGGTGCTGCCAATATAATTTCATCGCCTTTAGGAATGTAAAAATCTACTCCGTCGTCATAGTAGCACTCTCTTTGCGCTTTTAAAAGCTCTAAATATATCATATTTTCAAAAACTCTTCCAAAATGTTTATCTATGCTAAGCGCCGATTTTAGAGATATGTCGCATAGATAAATTTTTCTGATTGCTTTTGGATGATTTACTTTTTGAAGCTGATGAATATAGTTTTTTGCATCTAGTGCTTCAAAAGATTTATATAGTTTGTCTTTGGAAATCTTTCTTAAGTTTTTTAGCCTCTCATAAATGGAAAACGGCGATATTTTTTGTGTCATCATTTTAGTACAATATATTAAAATATCCAGCTCCATTTCATCAAGAGCATATTTAAGTGTTTTTTGGACATAAAGAACTCTCTCGTCGCTGTTTATATTATGCATATTTGCAAATCCGCCAAGTTGAAAAAAGTGATTTAGCGCACTTGAATCATACTTATGTTCATAGGCTAAAAACTCCTCATAGCTTAGCGGGTATAGATAAATGGTTTTTAAAAAATCAATTTTATGTTCTATCTGAGAGCAAATAATTATTTGAGGGACATTTACTATATATATATTCGGCGAGTAATTGTCTAAAACAAGTGTAAAAATTTTATTTTTTGTACAAAAAGCCTGTAGGCTTTTGTTAAATGTGTCGTGCTCTATACGAATATCACTGCAATCTATATAGAGGTATGTGCTTTTTTTTAGACTTAAAAGGTAATTTTTAATCAACTTTGTCTTTCCGCTTTGTGATACTCCTACAATCTGATAACTATCTTCATCTAATGATAGCTTTCTAAAATGAAACTTATCGGCAACAATATCATTTTTATATAGTTCTTCAAGTAATATTTCCATATGGCAATTTTACAGTTTCCTTGCTTAAAGGAAATAAATTTGCATAGATTTTGATTTTTGCACCCTATTTTCTTGAATTATTTATGTGATTTAGATACAATTCCGCTCCCTTAATATAGTTAGGCAAGACCTGACGAGTTCTTTAGAAGGAAAAACATGGAAAAAATTCGTTTAAAATTGAAAGCATATGATCATCGTGTACTTGATAGATCTGTAGCATCAATCGTAGAGGCTGTTAAGCGTACCGGCGCGGTAATTCGTGGTCCGATACCTTTACCTACAAAGATTCGTAAATATACGGTTATCAAATCTCCGCATGTCAACAAAAGTTCTCGTGAGCAGTTTGAGATTCGTATGCACGCTAGAGTTATCGATATCGTTTCTGCAACTTCAGAGACTGTTGATTCTTTAATGAAACTAGATCTTGCGCCTGAAGTGGATGTTGAAGTCCGCTCTATGGATAAGTAGGAGGTTATTATGGAATATATTGTTGAAAAAATCGGTATGAGCCGCACAATCGGAGTTCCTAGCAAGCCTGTTACTCTTTTGAGAGTTTTAGATGCTAAGGTATGCGAAGTTAACAACGGGACGGCAATCGTTGCTTACCCTAACGGTAAAAAAACAAATAAAGCAGTTGAAGGTCAGCAAAAAAAATATAGCCTTTCTTCTGAGTACAACCGTTTCGTTACGCTTGAAGTAGCAAACAGTGAGGCTGGAAATTTAGATTTTTCTCCTTTGGCAGAAGCTAAAGTGGTAAAAGCTACTTTCAAAACAAAAGGTCGTGGATTTACAGGTGCTATGAAGCGCTGGAATTTTGGCGGCGGTCCTGCAGAGCATGGACACAGATTTAACCGTAGAACAGGTTCTATCGGTAGTAATGAGTACCCTGGTCGTGTTATGAAGGGTAAAAAAATGGCTGGACACTATGGAAATGAAACAAATAGTGTTAAAAATGAAATCATCTCTTTCGATGCTGAGAATAACATCTTGGTAGTATCTGGTTCAGTTTCAGGTGCTAACGGTGCTTTAGGTCGTGTAAAGGTAGCTAAATAATGAGCGCAATAGTTCTTAATAATAAGATGGAAAAAGCTTCTGAATTAGCATTGCCTGAGAGCTTTTCTGGGATTAACCCACATAACTTATACCTATATGTAAAGTCGGCACAAGCAGCTATGAGAGCTAACAGTGCAACGGCTTTAAATCGCGGTGAAGTTAGAGGCGGCGGTAAAAAACCATGGGCTCAAAAAGGCGGCGGGCGTGCTCGTGCTGGTTCAAAAAGATCTCCAATTTTCGTTGGAGGGGGTAAAGCATTCGGTCCTAATAACAATCGTAATTATGACCTTAAAGTTAATAAAAAGCAAAAAAAGCTTGCTCTTAACTTTGCTCTAAACGAGCATGCGCAAAACGGTAGTTTATTTATTATGGATAGTATTGAAATTGCATCAGGTAAAACAAAAGATGCAGCTGCAATGTTTAAAGCGTTAAATCAAAGAGATACGCTTTTTGTAAAAACTATTTTAGATGAAAAAACTTATTTGGCATTTCAAAATCTTGCAAGTACATTTGTAATTGAAGAGAATGAGTTAAATGCTTTTTTAGCTGCAAATTATCGTTCAGTAGTGATCGAGAAAGCGGTATGGGAAAATCTTGTAGGTGAGGCTAAATAATGGCAGATATTACAGATATTAAATCTATACTATATACAGAAAAGACATTAGCTATGCAAGAGGATGGACTACTTGTAGTTCAAACTTCTCCGCGTATGACTAAAACAGGTCTTAAAGAGGTTTTTCGTGAGTACTTTGGAATTATTCCATCAAGAGTTAACTCACTAAATCAAAGCGGAAAAATTAAAAAGTTCCGTGGTGTAGCTGGTAAACAAAATGACCTTAAAAAGTTTTATGTTAAATTACCAGATGGTGCACAAATAGAAAGCTTGGCGGTGTAATATGGCAATAAAAACTTATAGACCAACGACTCCGTCTCGTCGTTTTTATACAAATGTTGAGAGCAGTGATATTACTGCTAAGGCAAGTGTTCGTTCATTGCTTGTAAAACTTCCTGCAAAAGCCGGTAGAAACAACAATGGTCGTATTACATCTCGCCATAAAGAAGCAGGTGCTAAAAAACTTTACCGTATCATCGATTTCAAAAGAAATAAGTATGGTGTTGCAGGTACAGTAACTACAGTTGAGTATGATCCATATAGAAACTGCCGTATTGCACTGATTACTTATGTTGATGGTGATAAAAGATATATTCTTTTACCAAAAGGTTTAAATGTAGGAGATACCATTATATCTGATGAAAATGGTGTTGACATTAAGCCGGGTAACGCAATGAAACTTATGAATATCCCTGTGGGTACATCTGTTCATAATATTGAGTTAAAAATTGGCAAAGGCGGACAGTTAGTTCGTTCAGCTGGTACAAGCGCTCAAATTATGGGTCGTGATGGAAAGTATGTTTCGCTTCGTATGCCTTCATCTGAAATGCGTTTAGTATTAGGTGAGTGTATGGCAACAGTGGGTGTTGTAGGAAATGAAGAGTATATCAATATTGTTCTTGGTAAAGCAGGTCGTACACGCCATATGGGTATCCGTCCTCAGACTCGTGGTTCTGCGATGAACCCTATCGATCACCCGCATGGTGGTGGTGAAGGTAAAACGAATTCAGGGCGTCATCCGGTTACTCCATGGGGTAAACCAACGAAGGGTTCTAAAACTCGTCATAAAAAAGCAAGTGATAAGCTTATTATTGCTCGCCGTAAATCTAATCCGAAGAGGTAGTTAAATGGCAAGAAGTATAAAAAAAGGTCCATTTATTGATGATCATTTAATGAAAAAAGTTGTTGCAGCTAAAGCTGATGGGAATAAGAAACCTATCAAAACTTGGTCTCGTAGAAGTGTTGTTCTACCTGATATGGTTGGCTTAACTCTCAATGTTCATGACGGTCGCAAATTTGTTCCTGTATATGTAACAGAAAACCACATAGGTTATAAATTGGGTGAATTTGCACCTACTCGTACATTCAAGGGCCATAAGGGCTCAGTACAGAGAAAGGGGTAATCATGGCTAGAGCATTATTGAAATTTATCCGTGTATCACCTACAAAATCTCGCCTAGTTGCTAGAGAGATTCAAGGTATGAACGCTGAAGCGGCATTGGCAGCTTTGGAATTCACACCAAACAAAGCAGCAAGAATTATCTATAAAGTACTTGCATCGGCAGTGGCTAATAGCGGTAATGAAGCAGCAGATTGTGTAGTAACATCTTGTCGCGTTGACAATGGTCCGGTACTTAAGAGATTCCGCCCGCGTGCTCGTGGTATGGCTTCTGGTATAAGAAAACCTACAGCGCATATTTTAGTAGAAGTAGAGGGTAAATAATATGGGTCAGAAAGTTAATCCTATTGGTTTACGACTTGGTATCAACCGTAATTGGGAGAGCAGATGGTTTCCTAATTTTAAAACTGCTGCTGCAGCATTAGGCGAAGATCACAAGATTCGTAAATATTTGAAAAAAGAGCTTTATTATGCAGGTGTTTCTAACATTATTATAGAAAGAACCGTTAAAAAGCTTCGTGTAACTATCGTTGCTGCTCGCCCCGGTATTATTATCGGTAAGAAAGGCGGAGATATCGAAAAACTTAAAGATACTCTTCAAGAGATTGTAGGCAAGCCAATATCTCTAAACATTAAAGAAGAGAAAAAAGCTCAGATTTCTGCTCAACTTGTTGCAGAAAATGTTGCTACTCAATTAGAGCGCCGTGTTGCATTTAGAAGAGCTATGAAAAAAGTTATGCAAAATGCACAAAAAGGTGGAGCTAAAGGTATAAAAGTTTCAGTTAGCGGTCGTCTTGGCGGAGCTGAAATGGCTAGAACGGAGTGGTACTTAGAGGGGCGTGTTCCTCTTCATACTCTTCGTGCAAA
The DNA here is from genome assembly GCA_030837195.1 of Campylobacterota bacterium. Lineage (GTDB taxonomy): Bacteria > Campylobacterota > Campylobacteria > Campylobacterales > Sulfurimonadaceae > Sulfurimonas. The sequence continues at coordinate 33,035 of JAUPKZ010000016.1, read as the reverse complement.
AGTTGATTACGGTTTTGCTGAAGCACATACTACTTATGGTTGTATAGGTGTGAAAGTTTGGATATTCAAAGGTGAGGTACTCACTAAAGGTATTCCTGCTGAGGCAAAAGAAGAGCAAAAAGAGGCACGCGAAACGCGTCGTCCAAAAAGAGCTCCAAAACGCGAAAATAGCGGAAAGGCTGAATAATTATGTTAATGCCTAAGAGAACTAAATATCGTAAAATGATGAAAGGTCGTAACCGTGGTTACGCTCGTTCGGGTTATTCGTTAGCATTTGGTGATATTGCAGTAAAAGCAGTAGAAGCAGGTCGTATTAACTCTCGTCAAATAGAAGCAGGTCGTATTACGGCTACTCGTCATATTAAAAGAAACGGTAAAATCTGGATTCGTGTATTTCCAGCAAAACCTTTGACTGCTAAACCTCTTGAAACTCGTATGGGTAAAGGTAAGGGTTCAGTTGATCAATGGGTTATGAATATTAAGCCGGGTCGTATAATTTTTGAGATGGCAGGTGTTCCTGAAGAGCTTGCTCGTGAAGCGTTAACTCTTGCTATGCATAAGTTACCGTTTAAAACAAAAATAATTACTGCGGGGATGAGCAATGAAATATTCTGATTTAGCAGATAAAAGTTTAGTTGAACTTCAAGCTATGCTTAAAAAAAGAAAAACTGAACTATTTACTTTAAAAATTAAAAAACAGATGATGCAACTACAAAACACTAGCGAACTTCGTATTGCTAAAAAAGATGTTGCTAGAATCAACACTGCAATCAGTGCAGCGAAATAGGGGCTGGCAATGACACATAAGCGTGAAATTCAAGGTAATGTAGTAAAAATTGCAGGCGATAAAACAGCAACTGTTTTAGTAGAACGCCGTGTAATGCATCCTCGTTATCATAAAGTTGTAAAGCGTTTCAAAAAGTACTTAGTACATGATGAACGCAATGAGTTAAAAGTTGGAGATTTGATTGTTGCAGTCGAGTGTCGTCCTCTTTCTAAGACTAAATCTTTTAGACTTCAGACAGTAATATCAGGAGAAAAATAATGATCCAAGGTTTTACTCGTTTAAATGTGGCTGATAATACAGGCGCAAAAGAGATTATGTGTATTAAGGTGCTTGGCGGTTCTAAGCGTCGTTATGCAAGAGTTGGTGATGTTATCATCGCTTCTGTAAAAAAAGCGACTCCTACTGCTAGAGTTAAAAAAGGTAAAGTTGTAAAAGCTGTTATTGTTAGAACTTCAAAAGAGATTCAGCGTGAAAACGGTGCACTTATCCGTTTTGATGATAATGCAGCAGTTATTCTTGATGATAAAAGAGAGCCAATCGGTACTCGTATATTCGGTCCAATTGCTCGTGAAGTTCGATATTCAGGTTTTATGAAAATCGTATCACTTGCACCGGAGGTTGTTTGATGGCAAAGTTTAATTTCAAAAAAGGTGATACGGTAGAGATTATCGCTGGCGATGACCGCGGAACAAAAGCTACCGTACTTGCAGTATTACCAAAGAAAAACAAGGTAATAGTAGAAGGTTGTAAAGTTGCTAAGAAAGCGACTAAACCAACTGAGAGTAACACTAAAGGCGGACATGTAAATAAAGAGATGCCTATAGATGTTTCTAATGTTCGCAAAGTGGAGGCATAACAAAATGGCTCGTTTAAAAGATAAATATTTAAGTTTAAAACCTGCATTGCAAGCAGAGTTAGGGATTAAAAACCCTATGCAAATTCCTTCATTAGATAAAGTAATTATCTCTGTGGGTACAGGCTTTGCAATGAAAGATAATAAGCTTATCAAAAACATAGAAGATACGATAACTAAAATTGCAGGACAAAAGGCAAGTACTATTATCGCTAAGAAATCTGTTGCGGGCTTTAAAGTTCGTGAAGGTATGCCTGTAGGTGTGCGTGTAACGCTTCGCGGTAATGAAATGTATAACTTTTTTGATCGTTTAGTATCAATAGCTCTTCCTCGTGTAAAAGACTTCCGTGGTGTTCCTAGAAATGGTTTTGACGGTCGCGGTAACTATAACTTCGGAATTCAAGAGCAGCTAATTTTCCCGGAAATTAGTTATGATTCTATTATGCAGATTCATGGTATGAATATCACGGTTGTAACAACTGCTGATTCAGATAAAGAGGCGTTCTTACTTTTAGAGAAAATGGGAATGCCTTTTACTAAAGGAAGCAACAATGGCTAAGAAGTCAATGATAGTTAAGGCGGCAAGAGAGCCAAAATTTAAAGTTCGCGGTTATACAAGATGCCAAGTTTGTGGTCGTCCACACTCTGTAATTCGTGATTTTGGAATCTGTCGTGTATGTTTTAGAAAAATGGCAAATGAGGGATTAATCCCAGGCGTTAGAAAGTCAAGCTGGTAAGCAAAAGCTTCCTCTTGAAACTTCTAGTGATTAGCAAAGGAAAAAATAGATGATTAATGATTTAGTGTCGGATGCGCTTACTCGTATCCGTAATGCTGGTATGAGAAGACTAGATACTACTACGCTTGTTCACTCTAAGAGTGTTGAAGCAATGGCAAATATTCTAGTTGAAAAAGGTTATATTGAGAGTTCTAATGTTGTTGAAGACGGCGTTAAAAAAACTATCAATGTTGTTTTAAAATATAGTGACAATGGTAAATGTGTTATAAATGAAATGAAAAGAGTGTCTAAGCCTGGCCGCCGTGTTTATAGAGGCAAGGATGAGATTAAGCGTTTCAAAAATGGATACGGAACTATTATCGTTAGTACATCACGCGGTATTTTACCGAATGACAAAGCATATGAGCTTGGCATTGGCGGTGAAGTAATGTGTACAATTTGGTAAGAGGAGAATAACATGTCAAGAATCGGTAAATTACCAGTACAATTTGCATCTGATATCAGTGTTAGTGCAAATGGAAATGTTATAACTTTTGCTAAGGGCAAAAATAGTGTTGATCTAGATACAAAAGGAAATGTTGCATTTGCAATTGAAGGCAATGTACTTACATTTTCTACACTCTCGGATGCTCGTACTCATAGAGCTTTTTGGGGAACATACCGTGCTTTAGCTCAAAATATAGTAACAGGTTTGGCAACAGGATATACAAAGACACTAGAGATTAACGGTGTTGGATATCGTGCTGCAGTAAATGGAAATATTCTTAACCTTCAGCTTGGTTTTTCTCATGATATTAATTATGAGTTACCAGTAGGCGCGGAAGCATCAGTTGAAAAAAATGTTATTACTTTAAAAAGTCATGACAAACAACTGCTTGGACAAGTTGCGGCAAAAGTAAGAGGATTCCGTCCACCTGAACCTTACAAAGGAAAAGGTGTTAAATATAGTGAGGAAGTTATCATGCGTAAAGCTGGTAAAACTTCTAAAAAATAGGAAAGGAGCTTAGATGAATGCAAGAGTATTAAAAAGCAAAATCGCTAATCGCCTAAAGCGTAAGCGTCGTATTCGTGTAAAAATATCTGGATGTGCTTCACTTCCTCGTGTTTCTATATTTCGTTCAAATCGCTATTTGAGTGTTCAAGCAATTGATGATGCTATGGCAACAACAATCGCATCTGCGAACTCAAAAGCTTTGGGACATAAAGCAAATAAAGAGGCTGCGGTCGCACTTGCTGAGGCATTTGCTACTAGTTTGAAAAATGCTGGCGTTTCTCAAATTGTATTTGATCGTAATGGTTACCAATACCACGGTGTTATAGCTGCATTTGGTGACGCACTTCGTGCAAACGAAATTAAGTTCTAGGGGTTAAGATGGAAATCAATAGAGAAGATTTTGAAGAATCAATTGTAAATATAGGTCGTGTAACAAAAGTTGTAAAAGGCGGAAGAAGATTTCGTTTTACTGCTTTAGTTGTTGTTGGTGATAAAAAAGGCACTATAGGTTTTGGTACCGGAAAAGCAAAAGAGGTTCCTGATGCTATTAAAAAAGCAGTTGATAATGCATTTAAAAACTTATCTACTGTAAGAATTAAGGGTACTACGATTGCGCATGATATTGAACAAAAATATAATGCAAGCCGTGTTATCTTAAAGCCGGCATCGGAAGGTACTGGTATCATCGCCGGTGGTGCAGCTCGTCATGTACTTGAGCTTGCAGGTATCAAAGATGTACTTACAAAATCGATTGGTTCAAACAATCCGGGTACATTAGTGCGCGCTACCGTAGATGCACTAAGCCGTTTAAAAGGATAAGTGATGGGTATTGAAAATTTAACTCCGGCAGAAGGTTCTGTTAAAAAAACTAAAAGAGTTGGTCGCGGTCAAGGTTCGGGTATGGGTAAAACTGCTACTCGCGGCGGTAAGGGACAAACTGCTAGAACTGGTAGTTCTAGAAAAAGAAACTTCGAGGGTGGACAGACTCCGCTTGCTCGTCGTTTACCAAAAATCGGTTTTAACTCTCGCGTAGTTAAACCGTATGTTATTAATGTAGATAAAACAAATGCAGTAGCGTCATTGGAAGAAATTACAATGGAGACAATCCGTTCTGTTCACAAAATGGTTGCTTCTGTAACAAAAGTTAAGTTGATTGGTGCTAAAGCAAAAGATTTAGCATCAAAGATAAAAGACGACAACATTACAACTACAGGTAAATAGTCGTGAATAAAAATCTAGCGAATAAGATACTTATTACGATCGGGTTTTTATTTATTTATCGCCTACTGGCATATGTGCCGGTTCCGGGCGTAGATACTGCTGTTATTGCTTCATTTTTTGATTCACATCAAAGCGATGCGCTAGGACTATTTAATATGTTTAGCGGCAATGCTGTTGAGAGAATGTCTATCATTGCACTTGGAATTATGCCTTACATTACCGCTTCAATTATCATGGAACTTTTAGCTGCAACTTTTCCAAATATAGGGCAGATGAAAAAAGAGCGAGACGGAATGGTAAAGTATATGCAAATTATCCGTTATGCTACTATCGTAATTACAGTTATTCAAGCAATCGGGATTAGTGTCGGACTTCAGAGTTTAACCGGTCCAAACGGTAATAGTGCGATTTTAGTTGAATTTAACACATTTGTAATCGTCTCTTCTATATCAATGCTTGCAGGAACAATGCTACTTATGTGGATTGGTGAACAGATAACGCAAAGTGGTATAGGAAACGGTATATCGCTAATTATTTTTGCAGGAATAGTCTCTGCAATACCAAGTGCAATCGGACAAGCATTTACAATGGTAAACACGGGAGCAATGAGCTTTTTAGCACTGCTCGCGATTATTTTACTTGTTTTTGGAACAATAGCGGTTATCATATATGTTGAACTCGGTGAACGCCGTGTTCCTGTAACATATGCGAAAAAAGTTATTATCCAAAATCAAAATAAAAGAGTTATGAACTATATTCCGATTAAAGTAAACCTTGCCGGTGTTATTCCGGTTATTTTTGCAAGTGCAATATTAATGTTTCCGATGACTGTTTTATCAAGCAGCACAAACCCTACTGTTGTGGCTATTGCAGATTATTTAAATCCAAATAGTTATTTCTTTAACTTTTTGACATTTGTTTTTGTAATCTTTTTCGCATTTTTTTACGCGTCGATTACATTTAATGCAAAAGATATATCGGAAAACCTAAAAAAACAGGGTGGATTTATCCCTGGTATTCGTACAGGAAGTGCAACTGCAGAGTTTTTAAACACGACTGCAAGTAACTTGACTTTTACCGGTGCACTTTACCTTGGACTTGTAGCTACACTGCCGTTTATGATTATCAAAGGGATGGGAGTTCCGTTCTTCTTTGGAGGTACGGCAGTTTTGATTGTTGTTCAAGTTGCACTTGATACAATGAGAAAAATTGAAGCTCAGATTTATATGAGTAAATATGAGACGCTAAGTGCAGTTGGTCTTTAAATAATGGCCATTGTGCTTCGACAACCTCGAGAAATCGAAAAATTAAGAGCTGCTAACAAAATTGTCGGTGGCGCGTTAGAACTGCTTAGGCAAAATGCAAAAGCAGGTGTTTCTTTAAAAGAACTTGATGCCATGGCAGAGGAGTATCTTCTATCTCATGGTGCAAAACCTTCTTTTAAAGGACTCTACGGATTCCCCAATGCAGTGTGCACTTCACTAAATCAAGTAATCATTCACGGAATACCGACAGATTATAGGCTCCAAGACGGAGACATTGTTGGCTTTGACATAGGAACTAATCTTGAAGGTTGGTTTGGAGATGCTGCTATAACGGTTGGAATAGGCAATATTTCTAAAGATGATGAAGCGCTTATCGCTTGCGCAAAAGACTCTTTATATGAAGCAATCGAATCTATCTTTGTAGGGATGAGATTTAAAGAACTATCTGCAGTTCTTGAGAACTCTATTCGTTCAAGAGGCTTTGTACCGTTACATAACTTTTGCGGACACGGAATAGGCAAAAAACCTCATGAAGAACCTGAAATTCCAAACTATCTTGACGGAAAAGATCCAAAGGCCGGACCAAAAATAAGAAACGGAATGGTATTTTGTATTGAACCTATGATATGTCAAAAAGAGTCAAAACCGCTTATCCTAGAGAAAGATGTTATCGAAGTTGATGGCAAGATTATAGAGGCTTTGCCAAATGCAACATTTCGTGTTGAGTTAGAAAACGGACATATTATTTTATGTCATATTGCAGGAAAGATGCGTATGCACTATATTAAAATATTGCCGGGTGATAAAGTAAAACTTGAATTAACTCCATATTCGCTTGATAAAGGGCGTATCACTTACAGATACAAATAGTAAAAAAAGGCTTAGTCCTTTTTTACTATTTTAACTTTAGAGAGAGAGAATTTTTTATGAAGTAAATACCAAACAAAAGATGCTCTTGCTATAGAATCGTCTTTTATCACAATATTTTCAAAACTATCTAAATCAAAGCTAATTCCCAGAGCTTCTTTTATCTGCACATCTTCTCTGAGTGTAAAATCTTTATAAAAAACTTTTTCATAAAATGAAGGATTTAGCAAAATCATATTTTGTGTTTGAGTGCTATTTGTTTCAGGCTCATTTTGTATGGCGATAAAAACAGAAGAGCTGTCTTGATCTTCAATAGCGTTTATAGTAAAACTATCGTCTTTTTTTAGAACAAAATTACCTTTTGTTTTTATTTTTGTCGGTTGTGAGGCTACATGAAAATCCTCAAATATCCACGACATATATCCGCCATCCAAAATAGAGATATTTTTAACTCCATAAGAACTTAAAATAAAGGCAAGAAGCGTAGTATTTTGTATATCATCGATGCTATTTCTCGCATAAAGTACTACCTTAGAATCATCATTTATACCCAACTTATTTAGTTGTGCTTGAAGATTTTGCTCATAACGGGAACTGAACTTTGTTTTATTGATAAACTTCTCAATATCGGCGTGCAAAGCACCGTAAATATGGCTTGTGTCATAAGATGAGCGAGAACTTACATCAAGCAAAACAACTTTTTCGTTGTTTTGAAGCATTGCATTTAATTTTGATGGAGGTATAAACGCGTCTATGGCAAAGAGATTTGATAAAAATAAAAAAAATAGTAATATATATTTCATGAGCATTTAAAATGTTTGTGCGTTTCTAAATTCTGCTATTTCTGTTTCTACCATCTCATTAATCATTATACGAAAGAGATCAGATATCATATTTGGCGATACATCCCGCTTAATAGCCAGCTGTCTAACTCTTTGAAGTATAAAATCGACTCTATCCTTAGCTTTTACCTCTTCGATAGAGTTTTTAAATGCGGCAGCTTGTCTAACCAAATGACTTCTTTGTGATATAAGATCTACCAGCGACTCGTCAATTTTATCGATCTCGGCTCTTACCTCTTGAAGTGAGTTACATTTTTTCATAAAAATCCCCTTTTTTTGTATTATAACTTTTTTAGATAAATTCCGCTCTCTTTTACTTCTATTAAACCGTTCTCTTGTAACTTTGTAAGGGAACTTTTAAAAACTTTTTTGCTAAGCCCGAAAAAGTCATAGATAAGAGCAGCATCACTTTTGTAGTTATATGGCAAAATACCTCTGTTTTCTTTTAAAAGTACTATTATCTTATCGTTTGAGCTATCTTTTTGCATTGTTTTTGGAGGTTGAAGACTAAGATCTATGCACCCGTCGTTTCGTATGGTTTTAATATATGCCTCTTTTGTATCGCCTAATGAAATCTTTTCAAAAATCTCATTATGATATATGAGCCCTTCATATCTATTTTCAACAATGCATTTATACCCTAGCGGGGTTTTTGATATAACTAAAATAGATACTTTTTGCCATGGTTTTAGACCTCTTATTTTTCTATCAAAAAAATTACTCCACTTCTCAGTTGCTACCAAACGATGCGTTTTTTCATCATAAACAACTTTTAAAAACCGTTTATCGCCGACTTTAAACGGCTCTTTTTGAAACATATTGGGCACAAAAAGGTCTTTAAGTAGTCCCCAATCAACAAATGCTCCAAAAGGTGCTACCGAAACAACTTCAAAAAGAGCAAACTCCTCAAGCATAGCTTTTGGTTTAAGAGTAGTTGCAATTAGCCTATCCTCGGAATCCGTATATAAAAATACCTCTAAAAGGGTGTCATCTTGCATCTCATCGGTTACATAAGCCTGCGGTAAAAGCACATCTTTTTCATCAAGAGACTCCAAAAAGATGCCGTGAGGTGTGTGCCTATCAATTCGCAGGCAGTTTATGAGTCCGAGTTCTAAGTGTTTGTTTTGCTGCATAATGTTTCCTTGGTATTTCCGTAATTATATCTATTTTGGTACATAAAATCGTTATTGGCTTTTTATTAAATTAAAAACTCCATCCCAAGCTTTTGAGTATAAGAAGCAATCATTGCTCTCTCAAAATCGTTGTTTGTCGCATATTGATAGCCAAAAGCCTCTTTCCACATCTCATGTTCTTCCATGCAGAGATAGAAAAAGATATCCCTATGCCAAGGCTTAAAACTTTCATATGCATGTTTAAACATTTCTACTTTTGTTTTGTGCGGGTATGAGCTTTTACCGCTTGCATCTACAAATGGCATTTGGGTGATTTTGCTTCTAAACTCCCTCTCTCTTAGTTGCTTTATAACAGGTTTTATGAATGTAAGAGTTCCAAAACTAACGAGTGCAACCTCGCTAGGTTTAAATTCTTCAATCAATCTGCTATACATCTCTTTGTATTCATTTAGATAATTTTCATACTCTACAATCGGATGGAAATGAAAGCCTACTTTTACGCCTTTATCTGCAACTTTTCTTGCTGCAGCTATTCGTTTATCCAAAGAAGCCGTTAGATGTTCTTCGTTTTGGATTATAGTGGGCGTGTTTAGCGACCAAGTGCAGAGTATGCTCGCGATTGCCCCATAAAAGCGAGTCTGAGGACTGCCCTGTGCCTATGTGGTAGGTTTTGTTTTTATCAAGATTTAGGTTTTTTAGTTTTTGTGCAAATGAACTATCAAATGTTATAGTATTTTGGTTGTAGAATGATTGAATGGAGCAGTAAGAACAGTCAAAACCGCAACTCTCAACAGCATCAAGAGTCAAAAGATTGCAGCATCTTGTTTTTTCGCTAGCTACCGGACAAAGCCCTAAGCCAAGCCCTTCTTTGGGTTCTGTTTTAAAATAAAATTTTTGTTCTTGCGGGTCGTTTTTTAACTCAAAATGTTCATAAGAATTCGGTTTTATTTTTAGCTCTTCATATATCTTTTTAAGTGTTGTAAAAACTACTCTTTTTTGCGGGTGTTTTGGAAAAATATCTTCAATCCTTCCCTCATTCCACATTTCAAGGTCTCTTGTTATATCTATAATTTGTTTTATTTCCGAAAATGTAAATTTATATTGTATGGATTTTTCTTTTATAAATGCTTGTTCGTTTTGTGAGAGTTTATGAAAAACAGTGTTTTGTATTGCGTCGTTAAATTTATCTAAATATGAATTCATAGTGGGATTTTAGCAAAAGATTGCTAAAAGTGAAGCGGAGTAAAGCAGCTAATGCTACTTTACCGTAAAATATTTTTGTTTTAGTACTGTAAATTTTTCAGCTTCTTTATTGCCTTTTAGTCCTAAATTCTCAACAGCTTTAGGATTTACCAAGTAATAGCCTAGTAGTACTTCGACTTTATCGCCATCAGCAAGTGTATCTGTATAGTCGATAACTCTTTTTTCATTTGCTTTTATCATAGTGTCGGATATAACCTCTTTTGCTAGCCAAGGCATAGCTGGTTTGCCCTCAGCCCCTATAATTCTTGCAAAAGCCGTAGTTTTTAGAGGTGTAGCTTTGCCGCCTCTTGTAATATTTACTCTCAGTTCTACTACTCTTAGAGGGTGAGTTAAAAGGTTATGCGGAGATTTATTGTTTACAATCAGCTCAAAACCGTTTTGAGTCTTTTGAAAATCTATATCAACATACTGTGCTAACATTTCAGGCTTGTTTTTAGAGCCTGCAAATCCATGGTATGCGTGCTCTTTGCTCTCTCTGATAGTAGTTGCGCTGCCTTCTACTTTTGGCATATGGCAAGTTATACAGTTTTGTTTTTTATCGCCTGCCCCCTCTTTATCTGTTTTACATAAATCTAATTGATGAGAGTTCTGTCTGTGAGAGTGGCATCCCATACATACCTCGCCCGTATAGTACTTTTCATTTGTATAGTCTATATCATGGTATGGTGAGCCTACCGTTTTTTTATTCATTCCAAAAAAAGAGCTCTCTTGTTTATATACAACTTTCTCTTTTTCTCTTCCTGCTTCTGCAGAATAGAAGGTTTTTGCCTCTTTGTTATAAACATTTTTATTGATAATCGCATGCTCTTCTATATCTTTTATAGTATGGCAGCTTGTACAAGTAATACCGTTTTTAAGCTCATCTTCGTTTTTTGCATTTGGCGCATGACACTCGGCACATATGTATTTTCCTTCTGCTTTGTTAGGGTGTTTGTCCCATACGGCTTTATGAATGGCATCATCATAATAAGTTGAGTTTTTGTGTAAAGAGGCTTCAAACTCTTCAACTATAATAGGGTGGCATTTTTTGCAGGTCTCATTTTCTGATTTTGCCAGTAGCAAAGAAGAAAGTGCAACTGCTAAGATTAAAACTTTTTTCATATAATCTTTCCTTCTAATTATTATAAGTCGAAATGGTAACATAACTTTTTTAAATCAAATTGATAAATATCAATTATAAAAGCTATTTTTAAAATATTATGATATTGCATTTTGCAATATTTTTGCTTTAAAAAATATTTTTTTTATACAATTTTATAAAAAAAGAGTAAAAAATGTTTTTGGGAAAATGCCCCTATTGCAATGATGGCAATATAGAGATCAGAGACAAAGAGGTTAGAGGTAAAAAAGTCAAGCTGTATGCTTGTTCAAACGCGCATTGGAAAACTGAAGATGGTGAGATGTTCGAGTTGCGCAGTGATGCAGGTTGTAGTTTTAGAATTTGGCAAAATGCTCTTGCAAAATATGGTAAATGGCTCACTTACAAAGAAGTAAGAGAACTTTTGCAATCTAAATCTCTTAAAGTCGAGTTTGTGAGCAAGCGCTACGCTAAGCCGATACGATATAATAAAGAAATTATAATAGATAAAGAGTATGGCGTTTGTGTTCTTTGGGATTTATAAAATTTTTATCACACTTAATAAAAAATTTACATTTATTTGTGTATAATCCCCCTTCGCTTTGTTGTCTTGACATTTAAAAAAGAGTGTTTTTAGTTACAACCATAAAAAGTGATAGCTAAAAGTATTGGTAAATAAAAGATATTTTACCTAAAGCAACGAAGAGAATAAGAGTTGGAAAAATGGATTGACTTTCGCCTTGTAGCGGAGTCTTTCGTGACTAAATAGAAGCTGGACGCGGTTCAGATTTGTAAGAGTAATCTGCAAAGTTAAAAAACATAAACAGAGACAAGGATAACCATGGCTCGTATATCAGGTGTTGATTTACCAAAGAAAAAAAGAATAGAATATGGTCTAACATATGTCTATGGAATCGGTCTTCATACTTCTCGTCTTATTTTAGATGCGACTGGTATAGACTATAACAAGAGAGTTTACGAACTAAGCGAAGATGATGTTGCAGCGATTACAAAAGAGATTCGTGCAAATCATGTTGTTGAAGGTGATCTTCGTAAGCAAGTTGCAATGGACATTAAGGCACTTATGGATTTAGGTTCATACAGAGGTCTTCGTCACCGCCGTGGTCTTCCATGCCGTGGTCAAAAAACTAAGACAAATGCGCGTACTCGTAAAGGTAAACGCAAAACTGTCGGCGCAGCATAAGGATTAGTAGATGGCAAAAAGAAAAGCTGTTAGAAAAAAAGTAGTTAAAAAGAGTATTGCAAGAGGAATTATTCATATCTCTGCATCATTTAACAATACTATCGTAACTATTACGGATGAGATGGGCAATATGATTGCTTGGAGTTCTGCTGGTAGTCTTGGATTTAAAGGTAGCAAAAAATCTACTCCGTTTGCAGCTCAAGCAGCTGTAGAAGCAGCAGTAGAAAAAGCTCAGGTACATGGTATTAAAGAACTTGGTATTAAAGTTCAAGGTCCAGGTTCGGGTCGTGAAACTGCAACAAAAGCAGTAGGTTCGATCGAGGGTATCCGCGTAACATTCCTAAAAGATGTTACTCCATTACCGCACAACGGTTGCCGCGCACCTAAGCGCCGTAGAGTTTAAGGAGATTGACTTATGGCAAGATATAGAGGTCCAGTAGAAAAAATTGAGCGAAGATTTGGAGTAAGCCTTAACTTAAAAGGTGAGCGCCGCTTAGCAGGAAAATCAGCATTAGAAAAAAGACCGTATGCTCCGGGTCAACATGGTCAGCGCCGTAAAAAAGCGTCTGAATACGGTTTGCAGTTAAATGAAAAGCAAAAAGCAAAATTTATGTACGGTGTTTCTGAAAAGCAGTTTCGTACGCTATTCGTTGAAGCAAAAAGAAGAGAAGGCAATACGGGTACAAACCTTATTACTCTAATTGAACAAAGATTAGACAATGTAGTTTATCGTATGGGTTTTGCAACAACTCGCCGTTTTGCACGCCAGCTTGTTACACACGGTCATATTTTGGTAGATGGAAAGAAACTTGATATTCCTTCATATCGCGTAAGACCGGGGCAAAAAGTTGAAATTCGCGAGAGCAGTAAAAACAATGCTCAAATCGTTCGCGCTATCGAGCTTACAAATCAAACAGGTGTTGCTCCGTGGGTAGATATTGATTCTAAAAAAGTGTTTGGTATATTTACTCGTTTACCGGAACGCGAAGAAGTTATTATTCCTATAGAAGAGCGTTTAATCGTTGAGCTTTACTCAAAATAATAGTTAAAATTATAAAAGGCGTAAGAGACATGAAAAAGATTAAAACTACTCCACTTGCTCCACAAGAGTTTGAGGTAGAGCAAATTAGTGAGAATGAAGCCAACATAATTGCGTACCCGTTTGAAACGGGATATGCAATCTCTCTGGCTCATCCGCTTCGCCGCTTTTTGTTAAGTAGCTCAGTCGGTTATGCACCGGTGGCTATCAAAATCGAAGGCGCAAAGCATGAATTTGACTCTGTTCGCGGTATGCTAGAAGATATCTCTGATTTTATATTAAATCTTAAAGAGATTCGTTTCAAGCTTTTAGGCAATGTTACTGAAGCAGAAATAAAATACAGCTTTGCCGGTCCTTGTACAATAAAGGGAAGTAATCTTACAAACGACAAAGTAGAAGTTGTTACTCCAGAGTCGCATCTTGCTACTTTAAATGAAGATTCTACTCTTAACTTTAGCATAAAGATAGCTCAAGGTATCGGTTATGTGGCAAGTGAACATACTAATGACGAGTTAGAAGACGGATATATTGCACTAGATGCTTATTTTACTCCTGTTCGCAGTGCTACATATAAAATAGAGAATGTTCTTGTTGAGGACAATCCGAATTTTGAGAGAGTGGTTCTAAATATTAGAACTGATGGACAAATTTCTCCATTAGACGCATTTAGAAATTCACTTGAAGTTATGTATGCGCAACTAGCTGTATTTAATAGCGAAATAAGCGTTAAAGCTCCAACTACAATTGAGAGAGTTGAAGAGAGTCCGGATCTTAAAAGACTAACTATGCATATCGATAGCTTAGGTTTAAGTGCAAGAAGTTTTAACTGTCTTGATAGGTCAAACATAAAACTAATAGGTGAAATAGCATTGATGAGCACTAATGATCTTAAAAATGTAAAAAACCTAGGAAAAAAATCATATGATGAGATCGTTGAAAAGCTTCAAGAGTATGGATATGAAGTCGGCGGTGATCTTGCAGATGATGTTGTAAGTGCATTAAAAAAGAAAATAGAAGCGTTATAAGCTTAATAGAGGGATAATAAATGAGACATCGTCATGGATATCGTAAGCTAGGTCGTACAAGCGCACATCGTGCAGCTTTGCTTAAAAACCTAAGCATTTCGTTAATAGAACATGGTAAAATTGAAACTACTGTTGAAAAAGCAAAAGAACTTCGTTCTTATATTGAAAAACTTATTACTACTGCAGGTAAAGGTGATTCAAATGCTCATAAAGCAGTATTTGCGGCGCTTCAAAGTAAAGAAGCAACAAAAGCTCTAGTTAATGAAGTAGCTCCTAAGTATGTAGATCGTGCAGGCGGATATACTAGAATTACTAGAACAAGAATTCGCCGTGGTGATGCTACTACTATGGCGTTTATAGAATTAGTTTAATTCTGCCTTTCGCAAGGAGAGCTTCTCTCTTTGCAAATTCTTCAAAAAAACTTCCACATCCAAAACTACTTTAGAGGTAGCATTAAATGAGTAATTTCGCATTTGGAACATACAGAGTAAATGATTTAAATCCACAGCATATACAAGCCTTAAAAGATGCAATCGTATCGGGAATAGAGATGATTGATACATCTTCAAACTATATGGACGGTGCTGCCGAGAGGGCAATTGCTTTAGCATTTGAGGGACTTGAAGATAAGATAATAGATGTTGAGATTGTAAGCAAATTCGGTTATATTCAGGGCAAAACATTACAGAGATATAAAAATGATATATCATTTAGTAATAGTATAACGGATGTAGTGCTTTATAGTGATGATTGTTACCACTCAATCGCACCTGCATTTTTAAGAGATCAACTCACTCACACGCTTCAAAGGTTAAAAAGAGAGCAGTTGGATTGTTATCTTTTACATAACCCAGAGTACTATCTCTTAGATGCCATAAGAAGAGGCGTTGATAAAGACGAGAGGCTTGATGAGATGTATAGACGCATTGAACTCTCGTTTATTGCACTTGAGAAAGAGGTGAAAAAAGGCAGGATTATATCCTACGGCATAAGCTCAAATAGCTTTTCTCTCTCAAGAATGAATGAAGAGTTTTTGCCATATGAAGATCTTCTTACTTTAGCACAGAATGCCTCATATGAGGTCGGAAACGATAAACATAGTTTTACTACGATAGAACTTCCTATAAACATACTTGAAACAGAAGGGTTAAAGTGTGCATCTTGGGCAAAAGCAAACGGCCTAAGGGTGCTTGCAAACCGCCCTCTTAATGCTCAGTATAACGGTGCAATGTACCGTTTGGCAGAATATGATGATAGTAAAGAGTATTATAATTACTTTAATGAACTTATAGAGATGTGTGAAAAAAATGAGAATCTAGAGCCGCTTGTGAGTCTTTTGGAGGAGCTTGATACAAATAAGCATCGTTTTGCTTGGATAGGAAGCTATGATATGTACTATTATTCGCAAATGCTTCCTTATATAAAAAAGATATTGCAAGAGGCAGAAGAAGATGCCCTAGAGGGACTTCTTGAGCTTATAGAGCTTTTTTTGCAAGAGTATAGAAAAAGTGTTGCATATGAGTGTTCAGAAAAAACAAAGCAGAAATTGGAGAACTTTTTTTATAAATGCAATGCGACTCTCCAAGAGTGTGCTTTAGAGTTTTTACTAAAAGAACAAAATATCGACTATACTTTAGTAGGAATGAGAAAACCCTCTTATGTCCAGCAAATTCTTGCTTTAAAAAATAGATAATAATTTTTATCATAAGTTAAGCGAATTTAGCATATTTTATGAATTAAAATAGAGATATTAAAAAAGGATGGGTATGATTCCATTTACAGATGAAGAACTTATGAACCCTGTAAAAAATGTTATAGAAAAAGTGCGTCCCTCTTTGGCGCTTGATGGCGGAGATATATCATTTATTACAGTAAAAAATGCAAAAGTTTACATACAGCTAAAAGGATCGTGTATTGGATGTGCAAGTAGTGGCACAACACTTAAGTACGGCGTAGAAAGACAGATAAGAATGGATATACATCCGGAATTAACGGTAATAAATGTGCCTATAGGCATGGAAAACGATATAGATAATTTATAAAATAGGTATAAGAGGCGTTATGGCAATTAGTAAATATAAGACATTATCACAAGCAAAAGAGAGTTTTTCAAAGTCGGATTATAAAAACGCACTAGAAAAATTTGCCATCGTTTTGCAGAATTATCCAAACTCACAAGAGGCTTATAATGGTGTTATATTGGCAGAAATGGCATTAAGCGGAGAGGGTGGCGCAGAGGCTTTATTTGATTATTATGAGATTTTAAGAGAAGAAAATAAAGAAGAAGCAGACATTATAATGAGTCAGATACTCAAAAATATGGATGGCTCAATAGAAAAACTGCAAGAAGTTTTTGCAGAACCCTTAAGAAACAGACTGGAGTTTGAGGACGGCATACTCTATAAAGATTTTAAATCAATTATAGATGGCGGAGAGAGTTTTAAAGAGACATTTGAAAATATTATGTTCTCTACTCGTGTCATAATTACACAAAAAGAGGATTTTATAGACTTTTTGGACAACTTGATAGAAAATGGGTTTAGCGAAATGGCACTTACATACCTAGAGAGTGCACTTGGAGCGTTTCCTGCCGATAAAATGCTTAGAAAGCTGCTCAAAAAATTAGCAAAAGGCAAAAAAGTTGAAAATTGAACTACCTGAGCAGCCATTTAGATATATAAGCGAAAACTCTTTAGAGTGTGACAAAGAGACTGCTTTTGTCTTGACTCCGCAAAATGAAAAATATCTTAAAAGTGCGCAAGAAAATGGTGCTCACTCCATAATTAATATAAAAGATGTTGCAAAATTATTTGGAATCGATAAGATAAAAATTGTAGGCATTACCGGTACAAACGGTAAAACTACTACTGCTAGTGCGATTTATTCGTTTTTGCTTGATCTTGGGTATAAAGCTGCTATGCAGGGAACACGCGGTTTTTTTATGAATGATACAATGGTTGAGGATAAAACACTTACTACACCGTCGCTTTTAAATACATATAGACATATCTACCAAGCAGTATGCGAGGGTTGTGAATATTTTGTTATGGAAGTAAGTTCTCACGCCATTGCACAAAAGCGTATAGAAGGTCTTGATTTTGAGTTAAAGATATTGACGAATATTACGCAAGACCATTTAGATTTTCACAAAACAATAGGCGAATATATAGCCGTTAAAAATAGCTTTTTTCAAGATGAGAGTAAGAAGCTTATAAACAAAGATGAAACAAAAGCTTCTTTCAATCCAAAAAATACATTTACATACGGTATAGAAAATGCAGCAACATATAGGCTTATAGCATACTCATTAAATAATGCCACAAGCGGGATTATACAAAATATAGCAGATGTTGTACCTTTTACCTCCGCATTACACGGTTTTTTCAATCTTTACAATCTTTTAGCAGCAATAGGAGCAGTTCATATACTTACTAAAAAACCGCTCAAAGAAGTTGTTGAAGTCGTAGATAATTTTGCAGGTGTTAGCGGTAGAATGGAACAGGTAAGCGAAGAGCCAAATGTTATAGTTGATTTTGCTCATACGCCTGATGGTATTGCACAGGTCCTTAATGCACTAAAAGAAAAAGAGCTGCTTGTCGTTTTCGGTGCAGGCGGAGATAGAGATAAAACTAAAAGACCTTTGATGGGTAGAGTTGCTGCATCTTTGGCAAAAAAACTATACATAACAAGTGATAATCCTCGCCATGAAGACCCGCAAGATATAGTAAATGATATTTTAGAGGGTATTGACGATAAAAGCATTGTAACGGTAGAGTTAAATAGAAAAAAAGCTATTAAAATGGCATTAGATGAGCAAAAAAATGATGAGGTAGTCGTAATACTTGGCAAGGGCGATGAGACATATCAGATCGTTTACGATGAAAAATTTCCTTTTGACGATAGGGAAGTGGTAAGAGAATTACTAAAAAATAGATAAATTTAAAATAACTTTAAATAGACGACTTCTTTTATCCTATTTAGAATTTATGAGATTATTTTTGATATAATTGCGAAAAAGTATAGAAGGATAGTAGTTATGGGAATTCCTCAGCCGGCGTTTTATATATTTAAATGCGAACAATCATCTCCTCCCGGTATGCCAAAACCATCATGTGTTACGCCACAGACTCAAGATTTATTTCAGCATTTGGCACAAAAATTGATGAAAGAGGGTATTATGGGCACGGTTCAACCAATCCGTACTTCATGCCTAAATCGTTGTTTAGCAGGACCGGTTATGCTTGTAGAACCTGGTCATTTTATGTACGCTGCACTTACAAAAGAGAAAATAGATAGGATTGTGGAAGAGCATCTTATCGGCGGAAATGTCGTTAAAGAGTACTTAATTGGCGAAGATATGTGGGGTGATCCTATATCTCCGTGTGATATGAAAAAACAGATGGGAATGTAAAAATGACAATAGAGATGCTATACAGCAAAATCCATCGTGCTACCGTAACGGATGCCAACTTAAACTATGTCGGCTCTATTACCATAGATGAGGAGTTGATGGAAGCTGCGAAGATGAGAATCGGACAAAAAGTAGAAATTTTAAACATCAACAACGGTGAGAGATTTTCAACTTATGTTATTTTGGGCGAACGCGGCAAAAGAGATATTTGTCTCAACGGAGCAGCGGCAAGAAAAGTTCATAAAGGTGATAAAATCATAATAGTTGCCTATGCAACATATGATGAGGCAGAGCTTGAAAACTACAAACCAAAAGTTGTTTTGGTAGATGAAAACAACGACATAGAAGAGATTTTAGAGAATATCTGATGTTTGGCAATTTAGGCGATATGAACAAAATGCTTCAAGAGATGCAGGAAAATGCCAAAAAGCTTCAAGCAGAATTAGAATCTAAAACTTTTAGCGTAAAGAGTGGTGGAGGAATGGTTGAAGTTTTGGCAAACGGCAAGGGCGAGATAGTGGATATAAATATAGACGACTCGCTTCTTGAAGATAAAGAATCTCTGCAGATTTTGCTCATAGGTGCTATAAACGATGCATATGCTATGGTTGAACAAAACAGGCAAAGCAGTGCTCTTGGAATGCTTGGCGGCATAAATCCATTTGGAGCAAAATAGGTGCTAAGAATTTTCATAGCTCTTAATCTCTTTTTGTTTGGCTTAGTTGCAAGTGAAAGTGATTTTGAGTTGTGTAGGCAAAAAATCATAGATTCTAATGCAATTGAAGGAGAAGAGATTAAAATTCCTCTTCAAAACAATCTTTTACTAGTGTACTCAAAAAAAACTCCGACTTCAAACATAATCAAATACGATGAAGGGTTAGGTCTTTATCTGGTTAAAGATAAAACCCCGTTCAAATACCCTTTTAAGTTTAGCACAAAAGATTCACAAAAAGTTGCGACTATATCTAAAGATAAGATAGTTGAAGGCATATCATCATCGATTAAACCGAGTTTGATAATGAGTAGTTGCTGTTTTATAGAGGCTATCTCTATAAAAAACGATATAATCAAAAAAGAGCAGATAGATAAATTCTTAAAGTCAAAACCTTATGAAAAAGATGACAAAAAAGAGCTTCAAAAACAAGCTGCTAAAAATATTGCTTCCATAAACGGTATATATTTTGATGAAGATATGAATGTTATAAAAATTGAGGGAGCGGCAACGCAATATGGACTTAAACCATCCGATAAGTTACTTCAGATTGACTTTGAAAGCGTAAAAAACCAAAAAGAGCTCTCTTTTGCACTATCAAAAAATCAAAAACCTTCAAATCTTTTATTTCAAAGAGACGGTTTTCAGTTTTTTGTGAAATTAAATTAGATAAAATTTCTAATGCAAAATTTTGAAAACTTCTTATTAAACCATTTGCCGAGATCAAAAAGCATACACCCGCACTATGAAGCAGCGCTTCAAAAGATGCTTCTTGCGGGTGGAAAAAGGTTTCGCCCCGCACTGCTGCTTGGAGTTGTTAATGCATACAACCCTCTTATGATAGAGGGTGCGATGCACGCTGCTTATGCTATAGAGCTTTTGCATACATACTCTCTTATTCATGATGATCTGCCGGCAATGGATAATTCTCCGCTTCGCCGTGGAGAAATTACGCTTCATGTTGCTTATGATGAAGTAACTGCTATTTTGGTAGGAGATGCACTAAATACATACTCTTTTGAAGTTCTAAGTAATGCTCCTTTTTCAGACTATACAAGAGTAGCACTCATTCGAGAACTTGCAACTAACGGCGGGCTGGGCGGTATGGTTTTAGGTCAGGCGATAGACTGCTATTTTGAGAACAAACCCTTAAGCCTTGAAGAGGTAAAAATTCTCCATACAAATAAAACTGCAAAACTAATAGCAGCGTCGCTTAAAATGGGAGCAATTATTATAGGTAATGAGAAATTAGCAGATATACTTTATGACTTTGGCATAAAACTTGGGCTTCTATTTCAAATTCAAGATGACATTTTGGATGTAACGCAAACTGCACAAGAAGCAGGAAAACTTACAGGTAACGATGAGTCGAAAAATAGTTTTGTAACACTTCTTGGGCTTGATGGGGCGTTAGTGGAGGCAAATATAGTGGCGGATGAGCTTATTTTGGAGTTAAGTAATTTTGATGAGAAGCTTAAAAATGAGCTTTCATCACTTTTGTTAGAGTATATAAATAGACATAGATAAATTTAAAAGGTAATATGTATGAGTAGTAATGAGATGCGTCAAAAAATGGCAAACAGCATAAGATTCTTAGCGGCAGATATGGTTCAGGCAGCAAATTCAGGGCATCCGGGTGCACCGATGGGGCTTTCTGATATTGCAGTAGTTTTGAGCGAACACTTAAGACATAATCCAAAAAACCCAAAATGGCTAAATAGAGATAGATTGGTGTTTTCCGGCGGGCATGCAACGGGGCTTATATACTCTCTTTATTATCTTTGGGGGTATGATTTAAAACTAGATGATCTTAAAAACTTTCGTCAGCTTGATTCAAAGACTCCGGGGCATCCTGAGTATGGGCATACAGATGGTATAGAGATAACTACGGGTCCTCTTGGGCAAGGCGTGGCTAATGCGGTCGGTTTTGCAATGGCATCTAAGTTTTTTGGCTCACAGGTAAACTCTGAGACTGCAAAAGTGATAGATCATAAAGTTTATTGTTTATGCGGTGACGGCGATTTGGAAGAGGGTGTTAGCTATGAGGCTTGTTCTATCGCAGGACACAATAAGCTTGATAACTTGATTTTAATTTACGACTCTAACCGTATAACCATAGAAGGTTCAACGGATTTAAGTATAAGCGAGAGCATCCGTGGGCGTTTTGAATCTCAAGGGTGGATGGTTTTAGAGTGTGACGGACACAACTTCGATGCAATCGATACTGCAATAACTACTGCAAAAGTAAGCTCAAAACCAACTCTTATCATAGCGAATACGACAATTGCAAAAGGTGGCGGTAAAATGGAAGGCTCTCATCACTCTCACGGTGCTCCTCTTGGCGTAGATGTGATTGCAGAGGCTAAAAAAGCAGCCGGATTTGATGAAAATGAGAAATTTTTTGTAAGCGATGATGTCTTGGTGCGTTTTAGATGTGCGGTTGAAAAAGGGGATTTGCTTGAGAGAGAGTGGCTTCACTCCTTAAAAACTCTTCCTTTGGTAGAACAAAATGAGGCACTTAATGCACTCCAAAATCCTGATTTCTCAAAGATAGTATGGCCGACATTTGAAAAAGCGGATGCAACAAGAAATACAAACGGAAAGATACTAAATGCAATAGCAAAAGCGCTTCCTTGCTTTTTAGGCGGTTCGGCAGATCTTAGCCCCTCAAACAAAACAGAACTTGTAGATATGGGAGTTTTTCCAAAAGGCAGAAATATCTACTTCGGTATCCGTGAACATGCAATGGCTTCAATTACAAATGCAATAGCTCTTTATGGAAGTTTAATGCCGTTTTCTGCTACTTTTTTTGTTTTTTCGGACTACTTAAAACCTGCCGCTAGAATTGCAGCATTATCAGGCATCCAACATTTCTTTATATGGACTCATGATAGTATAGGTGTAGGCGAAGATGGACCGACTCATCAGCCAATTGAACACTTAAGCCAATTTAGAGCACTGCCGAATTTCTATGTATGGCGTCCGGCAGATGGTGCAGAAAATATTGTAGCTTGGCAAGTGGCGCTTAAGATGAAAAACTCGCCGTCGGCTTTTGTTTGTTCAAGACAAAATCTCTCAATTTTACCGAAGTCTGTTTTTGGCGAGATTGCAAAAGGCGGATATTTGGTTGCAAAAGATGAAAATGCAACTATTACACTAATGGCTTCGGGCTCGGAAGTAGAGCTTTGTCTAAAGACTAAAGAGGCACTAAATGCAAAAGGTATAAAAGTAAGCGTAGCTTCCGTACCTTGTTATGATCTCTTTATTGAACAAAATAAAGCATATATAGACTCAGTGATAGCACCTACAACTAAAAAAGTTGCAATTGAAGCAGCAAGAGGCTTAGAGTGGTATCGTTTAGCCGATGAAGTTATCGCAATGGATAGTTTTGGTGCTTCTGCTCCTGCAGATAAACTTTTTGTAAAATTCGGTTTTAGCGTAGAGGGTGTTTTAGCAAAGTTATAATTTATTGTTATCCTTTTTTATCTTATAATATTTCGATATTATTTTGTAATAAAAGGATATACAATGTGCAACGAAGCTATAGTTTTTTCTAATAAGCCTGAGGGCGTTGTATTGGAAGCGGGTAGAGAGTACTATATATGTGCCTGCGGTAGAAGTAAAGATGGTATATTCTGTGACGGAAGCCATAAAGTTACTAGTTGTGTACCAAAAAAAGTAGTTGTTGAAAAAACAAAACCATATCTTATCTGTTTATGCAAAGCAAGTAAAAATTTTCCGTTTTGTGATGGAACTCATAGCCAATATGCTGATACTGATATAGGTAAGGGTGTTTAGAGCTTTATAAAGCATCCTCTTCCGTAAGGCTTTTTAGAGTAGTACCTCTTAGAGTGTTCGACTATAAGTGCATGAAACTCTTGATATGTATGAAGTAGCTCGGTTTCATCTTTTATGCACTCCTTTAGACTATCTTGTACAAGATATTTTATATCTGAGTATTTTGCTTTTTCATCCACAAGAGCAAAATGTGTAAATACTCTTTTTGTATAGGCATCTACTTTAAACTCTAAGCGATTATATCCATATAAGAGTATAGAGTCTGCCGTCTCTTCGCCTATGCCTTTTACTTCCAACAACTCTTCTCTAGTGGGAATACCACCGTCTAGGCTTTTATAAAATTTTATAAACTCTAAAATATATCTTGCTTTTTGGTTAAAGTAGCCGGAAGGTTTTATAGCTCTCTTTAGCTTATCTTCATTCATTGCTTCTATCGTATCGACGCTTAAACAGCCTATATTTTGCAAGTTTTGCAGAGATTTTACAACGGAAGTGAATGTCGTATTTTGAGTCAATATGCTGCCTAAACAAACTTCAAAAATCTCATTTTTATCTCTAGGAAACGAATAGTCATTTTTATGATATCCATAACCCATAATAGGCCACCAGCCTTGCGAGCCGTAAGTTTTATATAGCTGTTTATATAGTTTGTGTATGTTATTCATAGAAATGCAAGTACCCTGACTCCGATAAATATTACGCCTAAAAACAAAACGGACGATATAAATACAAGTGCGGTTACAAGCGGAGCATCACAGTCGTAAAGTGAAGCTATGTTTACATTTGCAACCGCTAAAGGCATAAGCAGTTCTATAAAGATTATACCTTTTATCATCCCGTCAAGTTCTATGCTATATAAGACAATAAATGTTATAAGAGGAATAATTATAAATTTTAACCCCATCACCCAAATAGTTAGTTTTTTGCTAATCTCTTTTATCTTTATGCCGTGCAGATATATGCCAAAGAGCAGCAGTTGCATAGTTATAGAAGCATAAGCCCCCATCATAAGCACTTTCATAATCTCTTCATTTGGTTTGTAGCCCACGGCACTAAGTATGATAGCAATACTTGCAGCCCATAAAATAGGAAGCTTTACAATATTTTTTAAAGATGTTCTAACATCAAAATTTCCTCTTGAGTAGTAATAAACTCCAAATGTATAGACTATAAAGACATTTACAAGATTTATAATAGTTGTATATGGAATAGACTCTTCCCCAAATATCGCAATACAAAGAGGTATACCTAAGTTTCCGGTATTGCCTATAATGGCTGCAACTGTTGCAACAGAATACTCTTTTTGTTCATAAAATATCTTTTTCGCAGCTATTGCACTAAATATAAGGATAACAATAACTATAAAAAGATAAATTGAAGGTGCAAAAAGCAGTTTTATATCTATGGGGCGAATTAGTAGTCCCCAAAATGTCAAAAATACCTGTAAAAAATATACATTTAATATGGTAATAGTTTTATCGTTTATGGCATCTTTAAAGCTCATTTTCGCGACAAAACCTATAATGATAAAGAGATAAATCCCAAGGATTGAAAATATTACAGAACTCATAGAGCGATTATAGCAAATAGTGTATAATTTCATACCACGAAAAAGGCATAAAAATATGCAAAGCATAGAAGATATACAAAATATTATAGGCACAAACAAAGCGGTTATGCTCTATTTTTCAGCACCTACTTGCAATGTGTGTCATGCACTTAAACCAAAGCTCTTTGAAGCAATAGAAGAAAATTTTGATAAGTTTAAAATAGTAAGCATCGATATATCGCAAGAGCAAGATGTTGCGATACACTTTGGTATTTTTACTATACCCACGCTTTTGGTATTCTTAGAAAGTAGGGAATTTTTGCGAAAATCGCGTTACATGAGTGTTGATGAAGTTATAGGGGAGATAAAAAGACCTTATGAGATAATGATATCATAGCTTTTTTAATTTTTCCTCATTTTTCATAAGCCATATAAAAACTTCTACAACTGCGCTATAAAGCTCTTTTGGTATTTCATGGTCCAGTTTTACATCGACTAAAGAGTTTACAAGAGCTTCGTTTGCAAAAAGAGGTATATTAAACTCTTTTGCTTTTTCTATGATTTTTAGCGCAACTTCTCCCTTTCCGCTTGCTACAACCTTTGGAGCCGAGCCGCTCTCTTTATCATATTTTAGTGCTGCTGCTTTGTTCATCAATATCTGGCACTTATAGAGTCTATGTCGTCCCAAGTTAGGCTTTTTGATGAGTTTTTATTTGATAGTATATGTTCTATATATCTTGCGAACATATCGGTTTCTATGTTTACCCTTGAGCCTTTTTTATAGTTTTTAAAAAGAGTTTCCTTCATTGTGTGGGGAATTATGGTAAGCCTAAAACTATCATTAAAAACATCATTTACGGTAAGGCTTACGCCGTCTATAGTTATAGAGCCTTTTGGAACTATGTAGGGTATAAATTTTTTATCTACGCTTATGTAAACATCAAAAGAGTTTCCGTTTTCTTTTATATCTTTTATCTTACCTATAGTATCTATATGCCCTTGAACGATGTGCCCTTCAAATCTATCTCCCATCATCATTGCAGGCTCTATATGTACTTCATTTTTGTAGTTCTCTATTGCTAGGAGCTTTTGGCTCTCAGGTGAGAGTTCAACGCTAAAGCCATCACTATGTACCTTTACTACTGTTAAACATGCACCGTTAATAGCTATAGAGTCACCAAGCCCTGCTTTATGCTTAGATGCTATAGCAAGCGTACTTCCTACAAAACTTTTAACAGTTGCTATTTCTCTGATCAATCCAGTAAACATGTAAGTCCTAAAAAACTATTTTGCCCTCTTCTTGAAGGCCTCTTATAATCTCTTTAGCTTTTTCATGTCCGCCATATGCGGCTTTTCTACAATAATCCAGTGCTTTGTCATGATCTTGCTCACATCCAAACCCCTGATCGTAAAGCAATCCAAGATTGTAAAGCCCTTCCGGCAGTCCGCCCTCGGCCGCTCTTTTAAAGCATATAAAACTTCTTGCTTCATCCATAACTACCCCATGCCCGTCTTTGTACAAAACGCCAAGGTTGTTAAAACACTTCAAATGTCCTCTTTTTGCGCCTTCTTCATACCAAAAAGCGGCTTCGCTAAAATTTTGCAGACATCCAAGACCTCTCTCTAGCATGAGCGCTACTTCATACATCGCTTGAGGTACTTCTCTGATAGAGGCTTCCATAAAAAGCTCATGAGCCTTAAACTGATTATGTTCTACCCCGCCTAGCCCATTCATATATAAAATACCTAGATTGTAAAGTGCATATGGTTGTTTTAGCTCAGCTGCAGCTTCATAAAGTTCTAGTGCTTTTGCTTCATCTTTATTACAACCTTGAGCATTTTGGTACATATATCCAAGAGATGTCATTGCATCTGCATTGCCGTTCTTACTTAACTCTTCATACAGCATAAATGCTTTTGTGAAATCTTTATTATTATATGCATTGTGTGCTTCTTGTATCATCTTTAATTACCAAATTATAAAATAGTATGAAAATAATACTCAAAAATGATAAAATTCGCTTTAATTTAATTTTATAAACCAATAAAGAGTCTTTATGAACTATGATGTAATAGTAGTCGGCGGAGGGCATGCCGGAGTGGAAGCCGCACTAAGCAGTGCTAGAATGGGAAGTAAAACCCTCTTAGTTTCTATGCTTGCAGAAAATGTCGGAGCAACAAGTTGTAATCCTGCAATAGGCGGTTTAGCAAAGGGACATTTAGTCCGCGAGATAGATGCACTAGGCGGTGAGATGGCACTAATTACCGATAAAGCAGGCATACAGTTTCGCATCTTAAATGAAACAAAAGGTCCGGCAGTTCGTGGAAGTCGTGCTCAAATCGATATGGATAAGTATAGGGTAATTGCGAGAAACACTATTTTAACGACTCCAAACTTAGAGCTTGTACAAGAAATGGTTGATACCATTATGGTAGAAGATGATGAAGTAAAAGGAGTAAAAACAAACCTTTTAAATGAGTATAGAGCTAAAAAGGTAATTATTACAAGCGGAACATTTTTGCGTGGCGTTATCCATGTAGGAGAGATAAAGCAGACGGGTGGTCGATTTGGAGAGCAGAGCAGCGAAGGGCTTAGCCACTCGCTAAGAGAGTGTGGCTTTGCTATGGGCAGACTCAAAACAGGAACTTGTCCAAGAATTGAGAGTGCATCTATAGATTTTTCGGTAATGGAAGAGCAGGGCGGGGATGAGATTCCAAACCCTTTTAGCTTTAGAACTCCCAAAGAAGAGTTTGTAAAAACAAAAAAACAGATACCTTGCTATATTACATATACAAATGAGACCACCCATAACATAATAGAGAGCAACTTTTACCGTGCACCTCTTTTTACGGGACAAATTGAAGGAACGGGACCAAGATACTGCCCAAGTATTGAAGATAAGATAAATCGCTTCCGTGACAAAGAGCGACACCATCTCTTCATAGAACCTCAAACTATAGATAATACGGAGTGCTATATAAACGGTATGAGTACTTCTCTTCCGCCTGATGTTCAACAGCAGATGATTCACTCCGTTCGCGGTATGGAAAATGCAAAAATCGTTCGTTACGGCTATGCCATAGAGTATGATTTTGTTGATCCAAGGGAGTTAAAACACTCACTTGAAACTAAAAAGATAAAGGGACTTTACTTAGCAGGACAGATAAACGGTACTACAGGGTATGAAGAGGCTGCGGCACAGGGTCTTATGGCAGGTATAAATGCAACGCTAAGCATTCAAAACAAAGAGCCATTAGTGCTTCGCCGTGATGAAGCTTACATCGGTGTTTTAATAGATGATTTAGTAACAAAAGGTACAAAAGAGCCATACAGAATGTTTACATCCCGTGCCGAATATAGACTTCTTTTGCGTGAAGAATCCGCAGATATCAGATTAAGCCGTTACGGACATCAAGCAGGGCTTATAGATGATGAGGTATATGAGAAGGTAAAACTAAAACAGAAGCAGATTCAA
The DNA here is from genome assembly GCA_030837195.1 of Campylobacterota bacterium. Classification (GTDB taxonomy): domain Bacteria; phylum Campylobacterota; class Campylobacteria; order Campylobacterales; family Sulfurimonadaceae; genus Sulfurimonas. The sequence goes on along the minus strand of JAUPKZ010000016.1, from coordinate 4,781 downwards.
GAGGGTTTAGAGATATTGGAACAAAAGATATTTACGCCAAACAAAGAGTTCTTAGCATTTTTATCTTCCATAGATGAAGAGAAAATTAGCGATACTCTAAGCGCACAGCAGCTAGTTTCAAGAAAGAGTGTAGATGTAGAGAAAATGGTAAAAATAGTTCCTGAACTATCACAATATGATTCTTATACCCAAGAAGAAATTTTGGTTGAGGCAAAATATGCCCGATATGTTTCAAAACAATCACTTGAGATTGAAAAAATGAAAAAAAATCTCAAAATTGAGATACCTGAGGATTTTGATTTTAAAACTATTAGCGGGCTTAGTAAAGAGATAGTAGAAAAACTTGAAAAGTTTAACCCGCCGACACTTCAAGCAGCTTCGCAAATCAGCGGTATAACCCCTGCAGCCATTGAGATACTTCATATCTATATAAAGATATCACAGAAAAAGAAGTAAGGTCAGTTAATAATGAGAATTTTTTACTTTGTTCATACGGGACATAGAATAGGGCTTGATAGATTTAGAAGAGCATGTACCATCATAAGAATGTTAAAAGGTGTAGATATCACTCTTTTGTGTTCCGATTTTCGAATAGCGCATCAAGCAAGAGATTTCGGCGTTGATAAAGCCGTCGGCATAGATGATGTAAGAAATATCTCAAAAATAGCAAAATTCGGAGATAAGCTTATTTTTGATTCAAAAGAAGCAAACCCAATAATGCTAGAGGATATGCGAAACTTTTTTTCAACCTTTATACGCATAAGCGATGATATAAATGACAAAAAAGCACCAAATGAATATCTTATTTCGCCATATTTAAAGGGTGAGGGTATTTGTAATGCTATCGCCGTGGATGATGGCTACTTTGGACAAGAGGAAAAGAGTATAGAGATGGCTTATTTCTTTGGTGATGACGATTACGAAAAGGACTTAGAAAAACATTTTGACTTTATCGATGATTTAAATCCGGATTTGCTTTTGGGATTTTACTATTTTTTAGATTATGAAGATATGCTAAAGAAGAGATTTAAACGATACTATGAATTTGAAGAGTATGATACCGTTATAAAAAAATCGCACATTTTGCTTACCGCTTCGCCTCAAGCAGTTTTAGAGTCTCTGGCATCAGGCGGCAAGCCTATCTATTTTCAACGAGATGACTACAACACGGACCATAACAGGCTATTTGAAGAGCTTCATATTCCCATTGTAAAAAACTATGAAAAAAGATTGCTTATTGATATCATAAGCTCAATAAATAATAATAACTATTCCGAAATGGAACAAAATAGCAATAAAATAGCAACTTTTATAAAAGAAAACTTATATTTATAATTAATTCAAGCAATTTTAGTATATAATAAGCTTTTTAATTTTATACGAAAGAGAGCTAAAGATGCATAACATTAGCCGTAGAGGTTTTATGGGTAAAGCATTCGGTGCCGTTGCAGGTATTGGTGCTGTTGGTTCATTGGTAGCGATGAAAAAATCTTGGGATCCGCTTCCAAGTGTCAAAGCTGCCGGTTTTACTACTCTTGATATGTCAATATATAAAGAGGGTGAGTTGATTACGGAAAAATGGAGAGGTAAGCCTATCTTCGTTTTGAAGAAAACCGCAGAGATGATTGCAAAGCAGACAGATAAACAAAAAGCAAGAGATATTGTTTTGGGTGATGCTCATTTTATGGTATGTATCGGTCTATGTACACACTTAGGATGTATTCCTGCATATAACCCTGCAGAGCAAGGGTTCTTGTGTGCATGTCATGGCGGGATGTTTGACTGGTCTGGCGAAGTGACAAAAGTACCGCCTCCGCGTGGATTTGATATTCCTCCATTTAAAATTGACGGTAATAAAATGATTCTCGGTGAAGTCGGTCCGGAATATCAAAAAATGAAAGATAGCGGCGTTACGCTGTAAGGGAGGGATAAATGGCACATTTTACAAAAGCAACAAGTGTTAAAGATTGGCTCAATCAGCGCATGGCAATTGAAAAAGTTGAAAAGGTAATGGCATCGGAGTATTGGATTCCTAAAAACATCAACTTTTTATGGGCAATGGGTATGGTACTTGCGATTACATTTGCATTACTATTGGTTTCTGGTATATTTCTTTTGATGTACTATCAACCGCATGTAAACACTGCATTTGATAGCGTAAACTTTACAATCATGAGAGAAGTTGATTACGGGTGGTTATGGAGACATGTTCACGGTGTTGCTGCATCGGTAGTTTTCTTAGTTATCTATATACATATGTTTACTGGTATCTATTATGGCTCATATAAAAAGGGTCGTGAGATGATCTGGATATCGGGTATGTTATTATTCGTTACATTCTCTGCAGAGGCTTTCTCAGGATATATGCTTCCATGGGGACAAATGAGCTACTGGGCAGGTATGGTTATTACAAATATTTTTAGTTTGGGTGACTTGCATTTAGACGGTTTAGTTGAGTGGATTCGCGGGGATTATGTTCCGGGTCAAGCTTTTTTAAATCGTTTCTTTATGTTACATGCACTTCTTTTACCTTTAGCTATTATGGGGCTTATCGGTCTTCACTTTGCTGCTCTTCGTATTCCGCATGTTAACAACCAAGACGGTGAAGAGATAGATTTTGATGTGGAAGCTAAAAAATATCTAAGCGGTGACAAAGCAGGTTCAAAAGTTATTCGTTTTGCTAATGACTTTATGAGTAAGGATTTAATGGTTGTCGGAATATTCTTGATATTCTTCTTCTACCTTGTATTTTTCCATTACGGTTTTGCACTTGACCCTGTAAACTTCGACCCTGCAGATCCTCTAAAGACACCTGCACACATCTACCCTGAGTGGTATTTCTTGTGGTCTTACGAAATCCTTCGCCCATTCTCGGTAAATATCGGTCTGGTAGCATTTGGTTTTGCACAAGTTATCTTTATGCTCTTACCATGGTTAGACAGAAGCCCAAATGCTGTTCCGGCAAGTCGCCGCGGTGCATTTAGTGTTTGGTTTTGGGTACTTTTAGCAGATATGATAACTCTTACTGCAATGGGTAAACTACCGCCGGAAGGTATTTTTAGTACAATCGGTTTAGTTGCTGCACTTCTATTTATAGCATTGTGGGTAGTACTTCCGTTTATAACTAAAAACGAAAAAAAAGCATAAGGAGAATAGGATGAAAAATAAAGAACCTTTAATACTGGTTATAGTTGTTGCATTTACTCTCCTAACTTACTGGTTAGTTGAGCCATATGCGCATTCTCAGATGCACAAACATGTGGATAGCCAAAATTTTGCTTATGCTGACTTACCGGCAATAACAAAAACAGGAAATGTAGAAAACGGCAAGCTTTTAGTAACGGGAGCTGCAGCTTGTACGGGCTGTCACTCTATCGCTAAAGAAAACCTGCCTGCGGGAATGGATGCCGTAACTGCTGCAGGGGCATACGGAGTAAATCCGCCTGACTTAAGCGAGGCGGGCGCAGTTTATGATGCTAAGTTTTTGGCAGATTTGATCAAAAATCCGGCGCATGCACTTAAAGTTGAACATAAATTTGATGCAGCAAAAGGTCAAATGCACCCGATGGCTTCTTTTGCGGGAGCAGGCGGTGATTTAGACCAAGAAGTAGCGGATATGGTTGCATATATGCAGTCTATTGCGGTAAAACCAAGCGAAGTTACTCCGAAAATGGCATTTGAAAATGCTTGTGGTAGATGTCACGCGGTTAAATATGAAAAATGGACTCAAATAGGTGAAAAACCTTCATTTAAACTTGAAAAAGATTCTTTAACATTTGATGTTAAAGTTTTAGAGTACCAAGAACATTTAACAAAATATATGGGTAAACTACCGCCTGATTTATCTATGTACTATCGTTCAAGAAATGAACATTTCTTAAGCACTTTCATAGAAAACCCTCAAGCACATCTTGAAGGAACTGCAATGCCTCGCGTTGGTGTAACGGCTGATGCCGCTCATAAAGTTATAGAGTATTTAGCAGACTCTGCAGATACAAAACGCCATGAGAGATCTTCTGTGGGTATGAATGTTATTATCTTTGCTGTAGTTTTTGCTATCTTTGCATTGCTATGGAAAAAACAGGTGTGGAGAGATTTACACTAAGACAATTGACATCTCTGGTTGATTTTTAGACCCTGAACTTGATTCAGGGTAACCCAGAGAGTGTCATTTCAAACTTGATAACTTCGTCATTCCGAACTTGATTTGGAATCTACTTTTCAACAACTACTACAGTTTTACAAAGCAGATCGTGTAAACTTTTTTTATCTTTTCTATAAAGCGGTAAAAGCACTCCAAAAAGCGTTGTAGCGCTAAACAAAAAAGCAACAAATCTCATAAATGCTCTTACAAAACTTATATTGTTTCCTGTAGTAGCATCAACTATTTTCATCTCATACGCTTTTTTCCCGGGGGTTTGTCCAAAGCGAGATACCAAAAAGGAGTAAATGAGCCCATATACGCTAACTCCTAGCAAAGGTGCCAAATCAGATGATAAAAAAGCATCTTTCCCACCCATAAAAACATAAGTGGTTACATATAAGATTGGCGCATAGATCATAAAAAGATCTACTATAAATGCTTTTACTCTATGGCTATATGAAGCATAAAGATACTTTTTTTCCTCATTTTGAGTTCTATTTTTGCCGTTTTTTTTAAGTTTTCTAAATTTCATCTTGCAATTATAACAAATAAGAGTAATTTATTTTTCTAAGATATTCTAAATATACTATTAAAGTAAACAATTAACTACACAAAATAAGAAAAAACATCACTTAAT
>JAUPKZ010000131.1 GCA_030837195.1 Campylobacterota bacterium | reverse complement strand
TTGATAGATTTGTCTTCTAGCGCATCAAAGAGCTTTTCAAACTTCTCATCTGTTTTTATCTCATGTGAGATTTGCCTTTTCTCTACAAGCTCAAGCCGTTTAAATATATCGGCGTTTTGCGAGAGAAATTGTCTCATTTTTACAAAACTATTGATGATTTGAATGCTTGTTTTTATGGCAGTTTGGCTTTTTAAAACGGCAGAGAGCATTGAGACGCCCTGTTCTGTAAAAGCAAAAGGTAGAGATGATGAGTGTTTAAGAGATTGGAACCGGTCGCAATTTGCGACCAGTTCATTTTTCTCTTGCTCGGTTAGCTGAAACCTAAACTCACTTGGAAATCTCTCAATGTTTCTTTTTACTTGCTCACCGAGTCTTTTAGGCTCAACCCCGTACAACTCCGCCAAATCTCTATCTACCATCACCTGCAAACCACGAATGGTAAAAATCTTATTTTCTATACCTGTTTGTATCGCCAACTCATTCATGTACAATGCCTCCTCAAACTTATATGATTATATCCCCACACAAAACGATTGTATTTTGATTTATAGCATATAAAAAGGCTTTCATAAAAAAACATAAAAGACCGTCATTTAGGTACTTTGCATTGTACCCTTTCATGGTTAGATAAACTCTTGCCATATTTGACCTATCGTTGTGCGGGCATGCGGTGATGATGAGTTTGTCTTTTGGAAGTTCCGAGAGCCTATTTGGAAGCTCATTTAGAGGTATATTTTTAGCAAAAGGCATATTCCATGCTTTAAACTCTTCTGCAAATCTAACATCTATCAAAACTGCTTCGCCGCTTTTTATGAGTTCTAGCATATCGGTAGATTTGACTTTCATATCTACAGTCTCTTGGACGCTAAAGCTTTTTAGATACGCATCAAAATCTTTTGGTTTCACATCACCGCCAAAAGCTAAAACTGCCAAAGATAAGATTATTGCTATTTTTTTCATTTTTTTCCTCGCTTGTATCAATTCTTACTATTCATAAACGCTACAACTTCATCTACGCTGAGCACTTTGCCGCTGCTCTTAACTACACCGTCGATTACAAGTGCGGGTGTACTCATAACGCCATAACCCATTATTTGAACGACATCATCCACTTTAACGACCTGATGAAACCCGCCTACTTTTGCAGCCGCCTCTTTTGCAACCGCTTCCAATGTTTTGCACTTTGCGCAACCAGTTCCGAGTATCTCTATTTTCATTTTTTTCTCCGCTATTTTTGCACCAAACACTGCTGCATCATAGGTGCAATGTTCTCTACGCTTACATTACCTGTAATAGTTATCTTTGTTCCCTCTTTACAAGCGGCAACTTCTATATTTTCGATTTTCTCCATTACTTTAGGGTCACAATCACAACTACAATTCCCGTCTTTACACTCATTTACCTTTTTACTTAACTCCTCAGCGCTATATCCCGTGATAATAGCACTAAGACCCTTTGTTTTTTTCTCAAATCTGATACTCATTATTTTATCCTTTTTTTATAATATAGCATTAAACAGATACCCCACCGCAACTATTCCAAAACCTACTATTGCAAAAAATATTGCTATAAGTTTTGTATGAAGTATGCGTTTGAGTATCATCGCTTCGGGAAGACTAAGAGCGGTAACTGCCATCATAAACGCCAAAGCCGTTCCCAAAAGCATCCCTTTGTCAGTCAAAACCTCTACAAGAGGCATAACTCCTGCGGCATTTGAGTACATCGGTATTCCCATCGCTACAGCCACAGGGACGGTGTACCAAGCATCGCCGCCTGCATAAGCAGCTATAAAGTCTGAGGGAACATAACCGTGTATAAACGCCCCTATACCGACTCCCGCCATTACATAAAGATAAATCTTGACAAAAATATCTTTTGAATACTCCATAGCATCTTTTGCTCTTTGTTTTATGCTTAGTTTTATCTCTACATCTTCCAGCTCACCCTCTATGGGCTTAACGGGAATAAGTATATATTGCTCCAAGTTTTTCATTTTACCCATAGCATATCCGCCGACTATGGCAATGAAGAGTCCAAGCCCTATATATAGAGCCGTTATTTTGACGCCAAAGAGCGTAAAAAGCATAGCGATTGCTATTTCATTGTTAAGCGGTGCGGAGATCAAAAAACTAAAAGTTATCCCTACGGGGATGCGCGCTTGCATAAAACCTAAAAAAAGAGGAATAGCACTGCAAGTACAAAAAGGGGTTATTATCCCAAAAAATGCGGCTAAGATATTGCCGCTAAACTCGCTTTTGCCTTGCAGATAAACTCTTACTTTTTCGGTATTGAAATATGTTCTTAAAAAACTAACCATAAAAATAATCGCAATCAAGAGAATAAAAATCTTTATAGTATCGTAAAGAAAGAAGTGTAGAGCCTCGCCCATCGCACTCTCTTTTTGAACCCCAAAAAGCTCAAAAACAAAAAAGCCGCTAAGCTCCTGCCACCAATCAAACACCGAGTGCCTCTTTTACCTTTGGAAGCAAAATCTCATCTATCTCTTTGTAAGTTGCTTCAAAAGCCTCGTAGCCCTTGCCGTCCGGATCTTCAAAACCTATATGGATTTTTGGAGTTGGGCGTGGAAATATCGGGCATGTTTCGTTTGCGTGGTCGCAAACCGTTACTACCAGATCAAACTCTTCATCTATCACCGTATCTAGCGTTTTTGAGTGGTACTCCTCTCTCCAGATGCCTTTTTCTTCAAGCAGTTTTTTAGCATTTGGGTTTACTCTCCCGCTTGCTCTCACACCGCTGCTTTTTGCCTCTACGCCATTTAACTTAGCATTTATAAGAGCCTCTGCGATAATGCTTCTGCAACTGTTTCCTGTACATAAAACTAAAACTTTTTTCATAAAATTGCTCCTAATAAGATAAGGTATCCCATAACTCTCGAAAAACAAGTTTTTCGTAGCTTTAGGGGGTTGTAGGGACTTTAGTCCCTGCCACTTGTGAGGGACGCGTTCGTCTAAGTGCGTAACATCAGTGAGATTAAAACTACCAGTAAAAT
>JAUPKZ010000071.1 GCA_030837195.1 Campylobacterota bacterium | reverse complement strand
GCCGTGCCATCAACCGTTATATAAGCCAGACTATCTACTTTTGAAGCTTGCTCTTTATAGTAGCCTATAAGCGGCTTTGTCTGTTCATGATAGACTTTTAAACGGTCAAGTACAACCTCTTCTCTATCATCATCTCTTTGAACCAAGTCTTCGCCCGTTACATCATCCTTGCCATCCACTTTTGGCGGATTGAAGATGATATGGTATGTTCTACCGCTTGTCAAATGTGCACGGCGACCAGACATTCTTTTGACTATTTCACTATCCGGAACATCTATCTCTATAACAGCATCTATGTTTATACCTGCATTTGTAACCGCATCGGCTTGAGCAAGCGTGCGTGGAAAACCATCTAACAAGTAGCCGTTTTTGCAATCATCCTCAGCAATTCTATCTTGTACAAGTCCTATAATGATATCATCTGTTACAAGCTTGCCTGCATCCATTGCCGCTTTTGCCATTTTGCCCATTTCAGTGCCTGCTTTGATGGCGGCACGAAGCATATCTCCTGTTGAGATTTGAGGGATGTTGTATCTTTTAGTTAAAAAACCAGCTTGAGTGCCCTTGCCTGCACCGGGCGCTCCTAATAATATTATTCTCATGTCTATCCTATCTGTTTTATAGATGCAATTATATAAAAATGAAGTTAAAACTACTCTTCGTCATCAAAAATATAATCATCATCCTCATCGCTTCCTTTTTGTGCCTCTAAAATATCGTCTATAATCTCTTTGCACTCATCTTCATCGATGTCTCCGCTTAAAATTTCATCAAGTATATCTTGCAGATCTGCTTTGAACTCTCTGAGATCTTCTATCTCCTCTTTTGCTTCAAAACTAGCTTCTTTGCTGTTTGAAATTTCTTCAAATATCTCATCAAGCCTCTCATCAATATCTGGAATAACGCTTTTTGTAATTAACTCTTGTAGTTCTTGTGCATATGATGACATAATGTTTCCTTACTTTGTTTTTAGTATAATACTCAAAAAATAGAGAAAATGGTAGATAAAAATGAATTTTTATGCATGTATAATCGGCAGTGAAATATTAAACGGGCGCAGAGTAGATAAACACTTTGATTTTTTAAAAAATGAGCTTCAACAATATGGACATGTGCTTTTTGCTTCTTTTGTTATTAAGGATGATAGAGATTTGATAAAAAGAGTATATGAACTCATAAAAAGCGACAAGGAGAGCATAATGTTTTCTTTTGGGGGTATAGGCGCAACACCTGATGATCTTACAAGAGAGATAGCGGCTGAAGTTTTTACCGCACAGCCATTGCAAAGAGATAAAAAATTTGAGCAGGACATCATTGATAGATTCGGTGAAAATGCTTATCCGCATAGAATCCATATGGCAGACATACCTCAGGGCTCAAAACTTCTATTTAACCCTATAAACAATATGTCTGGCTTTTATCTTGAGGATAGATTCTTTTTTACTCCCGGTTTTCCCGAGATGTCACATCCAATGTTAAGCTGGGCAATTAAAAACTATTTTAATATAGCTACAAAAAAACACCGCCTAACGCTTATTGCGCAAACGAGTGAAAATACACTTATACACATTATGCAGCAGGTACCCTCATCTATAGAGTTTTCCTCATTGCCTATGATAAAGACGGATGGCGTGTCCGTTGAGATCTCTTTATCATCCGAAGATGAGGTCGAAGTACAGAAATATTTTAATCTTTTTGTTGACTACTTAAATCTCTCGAATATTTCATATCAAATAATATAAAATATTATCTTGCATAATTTCTATTTTTTGGGGAGTTTTCATCATAGTTAAGGAGTTGCAACATACTCTTTTTATTTAATTTTCTGGCAAAATCTATGACACTTATACCTTTTGAGTCAACGGCATTTTTGTCGGCTCCTTGTTCTATTAAAAACTTTGCCATTTCGATTCTGCCATAGCATACCGCTGCCATTAGCGGAGTAAAGCGGCTTCTTCTTTTTGTGCTATTTACATCTACACCTTGTGAAATAAGATATTTTACTATCTCAATATTGTTATATGTAACAGCCATTTCAAAAATAGAAACGCCATTTTCGTCAAAATCAAATATATCTGCGCCACTTTGGATAAGAAGCATCACTAACTCATTGTCACAATGATACCTCAGAGAGTATGCTAACGCGGACTCCCCGTTTTCACTACACTCATTTACATCTGCACCCGCTTTTATATACTGTTTTGCAGCTAAAAAATCGTTGTTTTTTAAAATTTCAATCCATTTATTCATAAAACAAATTATATATTATATTAGTGTATAATAAGGTTTAAAAAAATATTTAAGTGAGTATTTATGGAAATTATTCAAACAGCAGACCAATTTAAAGCATTGGTGCAAGAGATAAAATCTTCTACACAAGGGTATAGAGATCCTTTGGCATTTGGTATATGCAGGGTTGATTTGGGACAGTTAAATCTCTCAAAAACACTCCAAGCAACCTACCCTATTGTAAACTGGAATGAAAATTTTGGAAGCGCGGCTATTTTTATTAGAGCATTGCAAGAACAAGGAGTAAGTGTTGATTTTACGCAGAGTGAAGCAATTTACAATATTAATGCTTCTTTTTTAGAAAATTGTCTTAAAGCGTTTACGCCATATTCAGATGAAGCTTACGGTGATGCACATAAAAATATACAAGTTGTTTCTGCACTTTATAATCAGATTATGAGCAGCGGCTCTAAAGAGGGAGAGTTTAAATTAACCTTTTTGTTTGCAGATGAACCTCTAAAGAGCGTAGAAGCAGCTTACCTAAAACTTTATGCTCTTTCACTCGCAAAAGTGGCATTAAGAAGTATAAACCTTAACGGTGCTTTTGGAACATTGCCAAATGTTGCGTGGTCAAACGGCAAGCCTATCGAACTAGAGTACCTAAGAGAGTTTGAGATAGAGTTAAAACTATCAAATGAATATCCGCATATTGATTTTATTGATAAATTTCCAAGATTTTTGCAGCACATTATTCCTGCGGACAACACTCGCATACTTGATACTTCAAAAGTAAGATTCGGCGCGCAACTAGCAGCAGGTACAACAGTTATGCCGGGTGCTTCGTATATCAACTTCAATGCAGGAACGACGGGTCCGGTAATGGTTGAGGGAAGAATCTCAAGCTCTGCTATAGTCGGTGCAGGAAGCGATGTCGGCGGTGGTGCTTCAATACTCGGAGTACTTAGCGGAACGGACGGAAACCCTATAACTATAGGTAAAAATACTCTTCTTGGTGCAAACTCTACTTGTGGTATCCCTCTTGGTGACGGTTGTATTATAGATGGCGGCTTAGCTGTTCTTGCAGGCACAAAAGTGCATATTAACGATGAAGAGATAGTTGAGATAGAGGCAGTAAATCCTAATGTCAAGTTATCAAACATTATGAAAGGCTCTGAGCTTGCAGGACTTAATGGTTTGCATTTTAGACAAAATTCTCAGACAGGGCAGTATGTTGTTCAAAGAAGTGTTAGAGAAGTAAAACTTAATGCTGAGCTTCACTAAGTAGTAAAAAAATATAATATTTATTTTAGGTTGCTAGAACTATAATTTAAAAAAGAAGGGTGTTTTTACTACCCTTCTATAATTAAAAAGGGGTTGTTATGAATATATCGAATAATATTTCATCTATACAAGCACATCAAACTATGCTAAATAGTAGTGCTCATAATGTCGCAAATGTGAATACAGATAGGTTTGTTCCGAGTGACACAAAAATGACAGAAAATGAAAATTCGGTACAAGCAAATGTTAGAAAGAGTGACGATAACGCCTCTATGAAAAGTCAAACTGATTTATCAAAAGAGATGACCGATCAGATGATTACAGAAAAAGCAGTTGCCGCAAATGTAAATGCTATAAAAACAAAAGGTGATATGATGGGTTCCCTTTTGGATATAAAGGCTTAGTTTTTAGCTTAGTGTGTAATAGTGTTCATACTAAGCAAGTTTTTTAAAAGTTCTGCGTTTGTATCATAGTTTTCAACCTCTTTGCCTAGCTTTAAAGTGCTAAAAATCGCTTTTCCTACAATATGCCTTCCTTCTACTCCGTTTTGAATTGTTCTTATGCCCCATGTATTGTGAAAAACAATTATTTCATCATTGTATGTACCGACATAAAGAACTATATGCCCTTTTCTATAAAGAAGCGTTTGAAACGGTATAGCATTTTGTTTAATAGTTCTTATTTTTTCTTCATCAGACATATTTTTCATATCTATAACTTTGCCAATTCTGCTTTGCGCATAAGAGTTTCTAGGCAGCCATATGCCAAAAGGGGTAAACATATCTCTTATCATGGATGAGCAATCTCTTTGTTCATAGAGTCCGCCCCATCCATAATTGTTTTTATATAGTTCATTTGTGACTAAAGAGATGCTTTTTGGCTCTATATGAAGCCTATCTTTATATGCAATGCTTTTTGCTATTTTTGATTTTAAAAAAAGTGCTTTAGAGCCATGCTCAGATGCTATTGTAGCAATGGTGTAACTATCTTCATCTTCATCTAAGAGTCCAAACATCATTCCGATTTTTGATTTAAATAAAAATATATGATTCTCATCATAAATTGGTATATTTTCTTTGACTATAGCAATTTGTTGATGTCTTTGCAACAACTCTGCATCCGCATCGCTTAAAATTGCAAAATTATCTGTTTTTACCCACCCTGAAACAAAGCCGCTAAATACATATGCCCACTCTTTGTCTTTTGAGTAATGGGAGATAAGAATGGGTTTATTTGCGCAGATAGTGCTGTTTTGTAAGTAGTCAAATGGGAATCCCTCTCCTGCTAAAGAAGGATTCTTAAAAAGTGGCTTTATTGTCGGAAAAACTCTAACATCAGTCTGTTTTGTCGTTATGGCTTTGGCATTTAGAGTTTTGTACTCAGGAAAGTTTGAATTCTCAAGCATTTCATCAAAAAAATTTTGTTTAAGCGGTCGCAGATTTTCTCCGTAACTGTTTGTAAATTTAAATGCCCTAAATGACCACATTATAGAGTTCAAATCCTCTTTTATATCTTCATTCCAAGCTCTAAAATAACTTTTTTCAAAATTATTATGTATGTGAGATATATTTGCTTCTTGCATATTTTGTGTATAAAAAAGTGCATCTTGAGGGATATTTTTTAAGTCGGCTATCTCTTTGTGAGGTTCAAATGCACTCTTAATAGAACATCCGTTTAGAAAAAACAGTGTAAAAACAATAAATAAAAACTTAAAAAAAATCATTTAATCAACATTTCCAAATTTACTTACGACTCTACCTATAATTTCCATTTGAGATGCCTCAAGCGTAAGCGTCGTATAGATTTCATTATCAGAAATAACATCTACTTTACCATCTATGCGCTGCTGCACTCTTTTTATAAAAAGACCCGCTTCGGTTTTAATTACAAAAACGCCGCCTCTTTGTATATTTGTCCTGTTTTTATTGATAAATACTATATCATTGTAGCTAAATGTCGGCTCCATAGAATCGCCCGTAACATTTATGGCCTCAATATATTTTAACTCTTTTTCACCACCAAGAAGGGCTATAAATTCATTTGGCATAGCGATTTGCTGAGACTCGGCATCATATACATCGGCACCACCGCCGGCAGAAGCGTTTATGTCACCAAAGTATTTAATCATAAAGAATTTGTTTGTAGCTTCGATAAGGCTTTCTGGAGATTGGCCGTACAAGAGCCAATTTATAGAAATAGATTTGAGTGCACAAAAGTCTAATAACTCATCAAAGGGTATTTTATTTCTCTTTTTCATTGTTGCAAAATTCATCTGAGATATTCCTAGTGCCTCTGCAACATCTTTGTCAAAGAGTTTTTTATCGTTATATTCCGCGGATAAAATATTTTTTATCTCTTCAACTATTTCAATAAAATGTTTCATTATTTTCCCCCTACTATTTTCTCAATCATGCAGCATTATAATTGGTTTTTTTTAAAATGTCAAAAAAAATATGTCAATTTGCAATATTTTTTTATTTCTTTGAAGTTTTTTTATACTATTTGAAATAAAAAAAGGGTAAAAAATGGCAAAAGTAATTAAAAATGCAAAAAGTTTATTTGATAAGTTTGAAGATACGGTAGAGAGATTGTCTAAAGCTTTATTTTAGATTATCTTCTTTGTTTTCATACTTATCTCTTTGAGCAGACTTGTTTTTGTGGTATCCGCCGAAGATGAAAATCATAAATAATACAAATAGAATGAGCATAACCGTATCTACAAAAGTATTCATTTTTTGCTCCTATCGTTCGAAAATTGCGTAGTTTTGTCTTATAGCCTCATATAGCACTATGCCGGTACTTATGGCTAGATTTAGGCTTCTACCCTCTTTTGTCATAGGAATTGTTATATTTTGGTTTTTGTACTTTTCTAGTATCTCTGTTGGTATTCCGGCAGTTTCGCTTCCGAAAAATATATAATCTCCCTTTTTAAAGCACGCATCAAAATATGGTTTATCTGTTTTTGTGGTCGCAAAAAAGGCATTCTCTTTAATTGTATTATTTTCAAAGAAGCTATCTAGACTATCCCATACATGCAAATCAAGCTTATGCCAATAGTCTAGCCCTGCTCTGCGGACCGCTTTTTCGTCAATATCAAAGGCTATAGGTCTTATGATGTGCAGCGTTGCTCCTGCATTTACGCATAAGCGCCCTATTGCGCCGGTATTATTTGGAATTTGCGGGTTTACAAGCACTAGATTAAACAATGTTGCCCTTAAAAAATAACCGTTTTATTTGCATAGACAAATATTCTATCTTCAAGAGCAAGTTTTAAAGCACGAGAGAGAACTACTTTTTCAACATCTTTACCTGATTTTTGCATATCTCTCCACCCGTAAGCATGATTTACATGAATAACCTCTTGAGCTATAATAGGTCCTTCATCAAGGTTATTGTTTACAAAATGCGATGTTGCGCCTATAATTTTAACTCCTCTCTCGTATGCTTGTTTATACGGATTTGCACCGATAAATGCAGGAAGAAATGAGTGATGAATATTGATTATCTTATTTTCATATGCTTTTACAAACTCAGGAGTTAAAATTCTCATATATTTTGCTAAAACTATATAATCTATATCGCTGAATTTTGCAAGTTCTTCAAGAATTTTCTGCTCATGCTCATCTCTTGAAGCTCCTTCATGCGATACGGCTATAAACGGAATGTCAAATTTTTCTACAAATGACTTTAAATCGCTATAATTGGAAATAACCGCTAAAATATTTGCTTCTAGCTCTCCTGCTTCGTGGCGAACCAAAATATCGCCTAGCGCATGCATCTCTTTTGTAGCCATAATAACAATATTTTTATCTTTTGGCTCAATTACATTTATATTTGCACTATTAGGCATAGCATCAACTAAAAGCTTTTGTAATTTTTTAAGCTCAATATCGCCTTCTACGACACTTCGCATAAAAAACTTATTGCTCTCATTATCGACAAATTCGCTGTTTGATATAATATTTAAACCGTTATTATAAAAAATACCGGATACTTTATGCACCAATCCTTTTTCATCATTTGCATCGATTAGTACGCGATATACGCTCATTTTTTAGTTTCCTTTTCTCTCTATTTCATCTATTCTAGCATCTATTGTAACTAAAACATACTCCAAGAAATTTAGCGTCATATCTATTTTTGCCTCTATATTTGCATTGTTTGGAGCTTGAAATCCTTCAAACAATACAAGCAGTCGTTCTCTTAATGAAGTTAAAAAATGCATCTCATTGCTACTTGATTGCTCATATGTATGAGATATTTGTTCAACAATATTTGTTTTTTCAGTTATATTTACTCTCTCTGAAATTTGATTTTGAGTTTTTATAGTAGTCGGTGTAGATTTTATATCCTCCATCTCTGCTAAAGTAGAAAGAATTACATCTTTTAGTTCCATATTTTTAATAACCACCTTTCAAATTCGTAAAACTCAACTTCATCTTCCATTTTTA
>JAUPKZ010000070.1 GCA_030837195.1 Campylobacterota bacterium | reverse complement strand
GACAATCTTCTTCGTATATTCGGAAGTGATAAGATAAAGAGTATCATGGAGAGACTCGGAGTTCAAGACGGTGAATATATAGAGTCAAAAATGGTTACGCGTGCAGTTGAAAAAGCTCAGAAAAAAGTGGAAAATATGCACTATGAGGGCAGAAAACATATTGTTGAGTATGATGATGTCGCAAATGAGCAAAGAAAAATAGTCTATAAATTTAGAAACCAGCTGCTTGATCCTGATTTTGATATTGCTTCTAAAATTGATGAATTGCGAGCTGAGTATATTACACATATCTTATCTCTTGCGGATATTTTTGATGGTGGAGCGCGTGAAGAGTTTAATTTAGAAAAAGCGTTTAAAATCTTATATGAAGAAATTCATCTGCTACTAGATCCTAAGGATTTCGCTTTGCTAGATTATGATGAACTGCTTGAAGCTATGAAAGATAGTGTTAGAAAATCTTATGAAGAGAAAATGAGCGTTGTAACAGCAAGTGTACGCAACGATATTGAAAGAGAGATTTATCTAAAAGAGCTAGATAGTGCATGGAGAGAGCATCTTTATGCAATGGACAATATGAAAACGGGAATTAGACTAAGGGCTTATAATCAAAAAGATCCGTTGGTCGAGTATAAAAAAGAGAGCTTTAACCTCTTTGGAGAACTTATTGCCGACATAAAATTCAATACGATTAAAACTCTGCAAATAATCCAGTTTAAAGTCCATGACCCTGAGGAAGAGGCAAAAAGAGTTGCGCAACAGCTAGAGGCTCAAAGAAAGATACAAGAAGCTGCAATGCAGTTTAACCGCCAGCTTGAAGAAGAAGCAAATGACTCTAATGCAACTAAAGTTTCAAGAAATGATCTCTGCCCTTGCGGAAGCGGTAAAAAATATAAACTTTGCTGCGGAAAAAGCGGTCCGAAAAAAGGTGTTTTTGCTTCTTGAAAAGTTCAATAATTCCATATCTTGTAAAAAGATTTCTGCGCTTTGACAAAGACCAACCGTTTATATTTTTATCGGCACTTTTGGCATTTCTAGGCATTGGGCTAGGTGTTATGGTGCTTATCATAGCAATGGCGCTAATGAATGGTTTTGATAATGAGTTTAGAAAAAAGTTAACCATTATGAACTACCCGCTTACGATTGTTCCTAAGTTTTACGGTGCAGTAAATGAAGATTTGCTTCTTGATCTGGAGTTAAAATTTCCAAATCTAAAATTTAGCCCATTTGTCCAATCTGCGGTAATGGCGAGAGAGGGTTCAAAACTTGAAGGCGGGTATCTTTTCGGTGTTGATTTTAAAAGTGAAGCAGAGGTAAATAGTGTTCTAAAAAAAGCTATAAAAGATTATAATTTTGATAAATTTGATGTACTTGTAGGCAAGTCACTTCAAGATGAGTTTAGACTTTTAAACGATGATAAACTGATGTATATTTTTACGCATGTAGAACCGGGCGGGATGTCAATTACTCCAAAAATAAAAAGGTTCACGGTAAAGGGTGTTTTTGACTCTGGACTAAGTGCTTACGACAAAGCTTATAGTTATACGACTATAGCATCACTTCAAGCAATGCTTAACCTTCCAAGCAACCAATATAGCGGAATTCATATCTACTCCCAAAATCCGCAAGAAGATATTCATAAAATAAAAGCTTTTTTACCGCAAAGCGTCTCTATTAAAGGATGGTGGGAAGATAATATGAACTTTTTTGCAGCACTTGAACTTGAAAAAACATCTCTTTTCATTGTCTTAATGCTCATTATCCTTATTGCAGCAATCAATATAATTTCATCTCTTTTGATGACGGTAATGAATAGGCGAAGCGAAATAGCACTACTCCTATCTTTAGGTACTACAACGGCAGAGATAAAAAAGGTATTTTTATATCTAGGCGTTGTCATAGGTATTAGCGGTATCTTAGCAGGCATAGTTCTTGGACTAAGCGGTTTGTGGATACTTAGCACATTTGACATAGTCAACTTGCCAAAAGATGTCTATCCTACATCAACGCTTCCGCTTGATTTGAGTCTTAAAGATTTTATACTAATTGTTGTGGGGGCATTTTTTATTGTAATTGCTTCTTCATTTTATCCGGCGAAAAAAGCAAGTGAAGTTGACATACTAACCGTTTTAAGAAATGAGTAGGTTTATAATGAGAGAAATATTTGACAGAGTAGAAGAGTTTGGCATAACAAAGATAGAAACAGAAGTAGATATCGATATAGAAAAAGAAAAAAAACTTTATCCTTGGCTCTTTAGTGTTTTTATAAAAGTAGATGCAAAAGATGAAAACAGTGCAGGGTTTGAGAACTTTTTGGAGACCAAAGAGTCACTTATAATAGCGCTTGAGTATGAGGCTAGGGCAATTTATGCGGGCATGAGAGTCGTAGATGGATGGAGTGAGCTCTATTTTTACGCCAAAGAATCCAAAAATTTAGACTCGGTAGTCTCAAATATGTTAAGAGATAACTACTATAAGTATGAAACAAGTGTAGTAAAAGATACAAAATGGGATTTTTACCATAAGAACCTTTCTCCAAGCGACTTAGAATTTTTGAATATAGAAAGTAGTAAAATCATATTTTTACTCAAAGAAGAGGGTGATGATTTGAGTATCGCAAGAGAAGTAGAACACTATGCATCTTTTGATACGGCAACACAGAAAGATAGATTCATTCAAAAAGCACTTGATAACGGATTTAGGTTTAAAGACGACATAAGCTCTGAAGAATTTGAGCATGGCGTGGCGCTTGTAAAAGAACATAACCTTATGCAAGAGAGTGTAGATAGTATCATAAAAGAACTATATGACCTTGCAAAGAGTGAGCACGGCTACTATGAACTTTGGAGTACTACATTAGCACAAGAAGCTAAATAATCTTTATGAAAAAGATGTTCTTAATCGCAGGCGTTACCAACTATCTTATTGTTGCTTTTTTAAATGCATTTACCGATTTGGGACATAAAATTATTATTCAAAACAGTGTCTTTAAGGTTTATGACGGAACAACGCAGATTATACTTACGGCTATAGTCAATGCACTGATATTGCTTCCTTTTATTTTAGCTTTTTCTCCTGCAGGTTTTTTAGCGGATAGATTTCCAAAAAATAGTATTATGAAACACTCTGCACTTTTGGCTGTTGCTATAACTTTGCTTATAACGCTTTGCTATTATCAAGGGTGGTTTGAAGCTGCTTTTAGTATGACTTTTTTGCTCGCACTTCAGAGTGCTATATATGGACCTGCAAAATACGGCTATATCAAAGAGCTCACGGGAGATGAAAACTTAAGTGCAGGAAATGCAGCACTTCAAGCGGTAACTACTGCTGCCATATTGCTTGGCATTATTTTTTATACTGTTTTATTTGAAGAACTGTTGCAAGATAAATTTAACTCAAAAGAGGATATTTTACAAACAATTGCGCCTCTTGGATGGCTTTTGGTGCTAGGTTCGGTTGTTGAGTATATATTGGCTTCAAAATTGCCAAATACCATGAAGCAAAAGTCAACGAAAAGGTTTGTATTTAGCCGTTATATAAAGGGTTTTTATTTCAAAAAAAACATAACTATGCTTAAGAGAAAAAAAGAGGTTTTTGAAGCAATTATTGCGCTTAGCCTGTTTTGGTCTATTTCTCAGGTCGTATTGGCTATTTTTGGAGAATATGTCAAAAGCGAGATTGGTGTTACAAATACAATATTTGTTCAAGGAGTTATGGCACTATCGGTAGTTGGAATAATTGTCGGTTCTATTATGGCAGCAAACTTTAGCACATACTATATAAACAGCGGTTTTTCGGCTCTTAGCGCTATAGGTATATTTATTTTACTGCTTCTTATTCCCATAACCACATCATCCACTTTTCTAGGTGCGGAATTTATACTTTTTGGACTCTTTAGCGGGTTTTTGATTGTTCCGCTTAACTCAAAAATTCAAAAGCTTTCCCCAAATGTGCATTTAGGTACGATTTTAGCGGGCAATAACTTTATACAAACTCTTTTTATGTTTACATTTTTAATGCTAACGACGCTTTTTGCATATTTTGGCACAAATGCAAAGGTACTCTTTTTTATAATGGCTTTTGTTGCATTTTATCTTGCATATATGCTTTTTAAAAGATATTTAGTTATGTCGTTTTGGGCATTGTGTGAGATATTTTTTAGAACAAGATATAAGTTTAGATATTTTGGTCTTGAAAACATTCCGCATGACGGTGCCGTTTTACTTCTTGGCAATCATATAAGCTGGATAGATTGGTTTGTTCTTCAGTTGCCCATCGAAAGGCGTATAGGCTATTTGATAGATAAAGACATATATAGTAAGAAATTATTAAAACCTATCTTTAAATTAGGTTCTTTGATCCCGATTTCAAATAGAGCTTCAAAAGATTCTTTTATTGAAACCTCAAAGAGATTAAAAAATGGTAAAATAGTAGCCATATTTCCCGAAGGTGAAATATCTAAAAGTTCCGATGTTGCAAAATTTTATAGAGGTTATCAGCTTATACAGCGAGATGAAGCGGTGATAGTGCCGTTTTACATCGATGGTATATTTGGAAGTCTTTTTGCAAGACATAAAGAGGGAGAAAAGAGATGTTTTTTTAAAAAAAGGGAAATTACGGTCTGTTTTGGAGAGCCTATTTTAGAGGAGATCTCGGCAGACAAACTCAGAGAAAAAGTTATATATTTAAAAAGGAATTGATTTTGAGAACAACATTAATAATCGGTGCAGGCGGAGTAAGTCGTGTTGTTGTACACAAATGTGTACAAAATGCAGATGTTTTTGGTCGTATAGTATTGGCAAGCAGAACACTAAAGAGATGTGAAGATATTAAAAATGAGCTTCCAAATGCCAATATAGAAATAGCAAGCGTTGATGCAGATAAAACAGAAGAAGTTATCAAACTAATAAACTCTTGCAAACCTGATATTGTAATAAATGTTGCACTTCCTTATCAGGATTTAACGATTATGGATGCATGTATTGCAACAAAAACTCCATACCTCGATACTGCAAACTATGAACATCCCGATGAAGCAAAATTTGAGTATAAACTTCAATGGGCAAGAGATGAAAAATTTAAAGAAGCCGGAATTATGGGGCTGCTTGGAAGCGGTTTTGATCCGGGTGCAACAAATGTATTTTGTGCATATGCTCAAAAACACTATTTTGATGAAATTCACTATATAGATATACTAGATTGCAATGCAGGTGATCATGGATATGCATTCGCAACAAACTTTAACCCGGAAATAAACCTAAGAGAAGTTTCATCTAAAGGCAGATACTGGGAAGAGGGCAAGTGGATAGAGACTGCGCCTATGGAAATTATGCAGGTTTGGGATTATCCTGAAGTCGGACCAAAAGATAGTTACCTTTTATATCATGAAGAGCTAGAGTCTTTAGTGCAAAATATTAAAGGACTTAAGAGAATCAGATTTTTTATGACATTTGGACAGAGTTATCTAAAACATATGGAAGTATTACAGAATGTCGGTATGCTTGGAATTGAGCCGGTTGAACATAAAGGTATGAAGATAATCCCGATAGAGTTTTTAAAAACACTTCTGCCTGATCCTGCATCTTTGGGACCAAGAACAAAAGGAAAGACAAATATCGGTGTTGTCGTAGAGGGATTAAAAGATGGTAAAAAAAGAAAGATTTACATCTATCAAGTAAAAGATCATGAAGAGTGCTTCCGTGAAACTAACTCTCAAGGTGTATCATACACAACCGGCGTTCCGGCGATGATAGGTGCAAAACTTATGTTAAAGGGCATTTGGAGCGGTAAAGGAGTATTTAATATGGAGCAACTTGATCCGGATCCGTTTATGGTAGAGATGAATACGCAAGGTCTTCCTTGGCAGATTGAAGAGTTGTAAAATAAAATGACATTTAAGCATATAGTAACCGATATTGAGTCGATCGCGCCACTCTCAAATACGCCATATATGATACAGCAGATATATAGCTGCGGAACTCAGAATATTGATATCGTAAAGCTCGTTAGAACTATCGAAAAAGATGCAGCTCTAACCGCAAATATCCTTAAGATGATAAATGCGCCGATATATGGCTTCTCAAAGAAAATTGCTTCAGTTTCACAAGCAGTTACGCTTTTTGGTACAGATATGATTTACGGACTAGTGCTTAGATATGCGACTCAAGAGCAGTTAAAGGCAGAAACGGACATTTACGGGATAGATAGTAAAACTTTTAATGATATTTGCCAGCTTCAAAGCACTTTGATGTTGCAATGGTACTCAAAAATAGACCTAAGACATGCTCAGTTTATGGCACCGCTTGCTTTAATTATGGAGTCGGGAAAACTTGTTTTGGCAAGTGAAGTTATGAAAAGCAGTTATGTCAAAGAGTTTACTTTGGGATACGCAAAAACAAAAAATGTAGTCGAGTTTGAATATGAACTTCTTGGAACCACTACATACTATATCTCTGGAATGCTATTTGAACACTGGAACTTAGAGCCGCTTTATGTTGAGATACTAAAAGGGCTTGACTTTGAAAGAAGCGACAGCCAAAAGGTAGAGTCATATATAAATTCGCTTCATGTCATAAGAACAGCAGTAAATTTAAAACAAATTTTAACAAAAAGCTCTATAGAGGAAGCAGCTAAGTTTGTGGATGAGATAGGCTTAGATGCGGAACACTTTAAAAAAGTTGCAAAAAGAGTAAGAGAACAATACAACCAAATTTTGATAAACAGAATGAAAAAAAGCACAACGGGTACACAAATATAATGTCAAATATTACAGCAAAAATAAATACACCATACTATATGTGTGAAGAGGCGCTTCTTCGCAAAAACTTGGAGCTTTTGGACTTTGTTCAAAAAGAAAGCGGAGCTAAAATCATCTTGGCTCTAAAGGGTTTTGCTATGTGGGGTACATTTCCGCTTGTTAGGCAGTATCTTGTAGGTTGCACATCAAGCGGACTTCATGAAGCACTACTCGCCAGAGAAGAGTTTGCGCAAGATAATAGAGAGCTTGAAGTGCATACATACTCGCCGGCTTATAAAGATGAAGACATAGACGAGATTGCACGCATATCCAATCATATAGTTTTTAACTCTCCAAACCAACTGTTTAACTATGCGCAAAGAGTTAAAACTATCAACCAAAATGTTAGCTTGTCACTTAGAATAAATCCGGAACAGTCATCTTCTCCAAAAGATATATATAACCCATGTGGGATATATAGCCGCCTTGGAACGACTTTGGCAAATTTTGATGAGGGCGTGCTTGAACATATAGAGGGGCTTAACTTTCACGCACTTTGCGAGCAAGATGCCGATGCGCTAGAAGAAGTTTTAGCGGCATTTGAAGAGAAGTTTGGCAAATATATAAAAGATATGAAATACATAAACTTCGGCGGCGGACATCATATAACAAGAGAAGGGTATGATGTTGAGAGGCTTATAAAAATCATTAAAGATTTTAGAGCAAAATACGGTGTAGATGTTTATTTAGAACCCGGAGAAGCGGTAGGATGGCAGACAGGGGTATTGGTTAGCCGTGTGTTAGACATTGTCCATAACGGTATGGATATAGCCATTCTCGATACTTCCGCAGAAGCTCATATGCCAGACACTCTTGCAATGCCATACCGTGCCATGGTCAGAGGAAGCGGTGAAGCGGGAGAAAAACGCTATACATACCGTTTTGGCGGCAATACCTGCTTGGCAGGGGACATTATGGGGGATTACTCGTTTGATGAGCCTTTAAGAGTCGGTGATTTGGTTATATTTGAAGACCAAATACACTATACTTTTGTAAAAAATACCACATTTAACGGTATCAAACTTCCCTCATTGGTTATAAAAAGAGAAAACGGCGAGATGGAAGTACTGCGAGAGTTTGGATACTTAGACTATAAAAATAGATTATCATAAGGAGTTTTAATGCAAGAAGATAAACAAAGATGGAATGAGAGATATTTGGATAATCCTATGCCGCAAACTGTCTCGCCTTTGCTTGAAAAGTACATTTCTCATG
>JAUPKZ010000015.1 GCA_030837195.1 Campylobacterota bacterium | reverse complement strand
GGATTTGACCGCATAAATGTTTTTGCCTATTCTGATGAAGAGACGACTATCGCACATGAGATGAAAGATAAGATTCCATCAAAAACAATCAACAAAAGAGCTAAAATACTCGGCGATATAGCTTTAGAGGTCGTAGCCAAATCTCTGCAAAACGAACTCTCCAAAGAGGTCGATATAGTAATAGACGGTGTAAGTGACGAGCATGAGTATATACTAAGTGCCAGAGAGCTTTTATGGGCGCCAGACATCGACGGCGAGATATTCGTAACAGACAAGAGCGGTGAGAGTGAGCTTCTTTTTGGTACACCGTATAGAGCAAAAATAACTCAAAAGATAGGCGATACCTTAAGTGCAACAGTCTATAACACTTGAAGAAAAGTCATTATCAAAACTAAGAGGTAAAACAAACCTCTTAGCATTTTCCGGCGGAGCAGATTCTAGCGCTCTGTTTTTTTTACTTCTAAAACATAAAATCCAATTTGATATTGCAATAGTAGATTACGGCGTAAGAGAGCAGAGTAAGCAAGAGGTTGCTTATGCTATGGAGTTGGCAAAAACTCATCATTTAAAATGTTTTGTACATAATGCTCCAAAAATAGAGAAAAATTTTGAAGCGAGGGCTAGAGAGATAAGATATGCTTTTTTTGAAGAGCTGATACAAAAGTACGGATATGAAAATCTCCTAACCGCACACCATTTGGGCGATAGATTTGAGTGGCTTTTAATGCAGTTTTGTAAAGGTGCCGGATGTGTGGAGTTAGCAGGTATGCAAGTTCTGCAAAAAAGAGGATTTTATACTATCGTTCGCCCGCTTTTACATCTTGACAAGGCAGAATTGCTTGTTTATTTACACGCTAACGAAAAGATATATTTTGAAGATAAGACAAACTTGGATGAGGATATCAAGCGAAACTCTTTTAGACACAACTACACGCTTGGGCTTTTAGAGAAGTATCTAAGCGGTATAAAAAAGAGTTTTGAGTATATTGACGATGATAGAGAGAAGCTGGTTCAAGAGATAGAGATAGAGAAAATAGACACTTTTGCATTTTTTAAAAGTTTACAAAATCAAAGAACCGATATTTTTGCCATAGATCAATATCTAAAATCAAAAGGCTATATGTTAAGTGCAAGTGAAAGAGAGTTCTTAAAAGAAAAAAAAACAGTGGTTGTAGGCAGAAAATTTGTAGTAAATCGTGATGAGAGAGGCTTTATCTTTATAGTTCCATATATCAAGGATAAAGAGAATATGCCACATAGTTTTAAAGAAGTATGCAGAGTCCTAAAGATAGAACCAAAGTTGCGATACTATCTCTATATAAATGAAAAAGCTTTTGCTAAAGTAAAAGAACTACTCGCTTTTAGTACTATTTGACTCTTTTGAGTTGTTATAAACTTTCATCGTAAAAGATGATTTTATATTATTGTTTTCTCTCTTAAATTCGATTGGGAAATTAACCGCTATTACCCAGTCGCTTTTGTTGATACTATCTAAAAAATCATAAAAATTTTGCGGTGAGCTGATGGCAGAAGTGGTATTTACTTCATACACGCTAAACCCGTCTTCGTTTGTAACTTGTGCTATTTTTGATACTTCAAGTGAACTAAAAAACTTTTGATTTGTTTTTTGAAATCTATCTATTGCAAAACTATTTCCAAATGCTCTAATCGTGTTAGCATTTTCTTTGTGGAGTTTTTCAAGTGTTTGACTTGTCTTTTTATGAAGTTCGCTAACTTGTTCAAGTTCAAGAAGCTCTTTTTTTACTTCCGTTCTTTTGTTTCTGTACGATTGCCCTTCAGGTATGAGTATTGCAAATGAAAATATCAGTACAAATATAAGTAAAAAAGTACTTATTGCTATAAGATAGATGTTTTGTCTTGAGAGGTTACTCTTCATTTGAAAATACCTCCTCTTCTAAATAGTTGGTTGAGACAAAGTTAAGCCATCCGTTTTGTGCAGGGTAAAAACTGCTGTATGTTTTATGAAAAATAGAACGAAGCGGAGCTTGAAGCATAAAGTTGTAAACATCCTTGTTAGGGGTTACTCCATTTAGTATAAGACCGTTTTGCATAATTTTTGCTTCCGAGAGCGTTATGCTATTTGGAACCAAGTCAAAAAGATTATGAATACTCTCTTTTAGAACGCTATTTTTTGTAAATATCCTCTCGGATACTAGCAGTTGCTGTTCTATTGTACTAATTTTAGCATCCATGGTTGCAATGTTTTGTCTTATATCATCTTTTTGTTGCTGCATAGATGAAATTTGCCTCTCAAACCTGTAGTCGCTATAGAGTAAAAAAGTATATGCGCCAAAGAGCATAAAGAGAGTTATACTAAAAAATGTAATAAGAAGTTGAAACTCTTTTGTAAAAACCGACTTAGTTTTTGGTTGTATGTAACTATAGCTCATCAGCCTCTACCTTTGCCATGTCGCATAGCGCCATAGGAAGATCAATTTTTCTTATGTAAACATTTAAAAACATCTCCTCCTCCAAATAGCTTTTTAAGTCAGGACTAACTCCTATAGCATCTGCTATATAGATGTTTTCAATAAATTCACTTTTGTATTTTGGATCATTATAAAATTTATTTAACGAGTGTTGTATAAGAGAAAATCTTTGATAGTCTTCGCCGAAGTTCTCCATTGACGGTGCTTTAGTTTCTGCCAAAACTGTTGAGATTTCCTCTTTGTCGTCTGAGAACTCATCAATTTCACTGCTTATGTCCAAATCCTCTATAGCAGAGAAGTCATCTAGTCTTTCTATGCCGCCGTCTAATTCTATATCTTCTATATTTATGCCATCTAAACCTTGTAGAGGATTTACATCTTCTAGTGGATGTTCTATCGCCAGGTTGTCTTCTTTGTCATAATCCATATCCAGATAAGAGGCATAAAGCAGTTTTGAATGATCAAAAATGGTAAATGAGATATAGCTCTCTTCAACAAGAATAAACATTGCTCTTGTAGCTTCTATCTTATCTTTGAAAAATTTTGCTAAAACTACAAAAGGGGAAAAGATAAAGTCAAGTCCTATATTTCTATACTCGTGTTTTATGGCTTCTAAGTCATACTCAGAAGTATAAAAAGCCCAGCTATTGTTATAGCATTTGTATTGTATGGATGTTATATCGCAATACTCTTGCATTTTATTTGTCAAACATGTGGGAATGGCACCTTGCTGTGAAGATTTGTCGAGTAATGAGATGTAGTAAAAAGGGCTCTCTTTTGTATGTTCATATAAAAAATTTTCAATTCTTGAGTCTATAGCGGTGGTATCAAAAGATTTATGAATATTTCTGATTAGTTTATTTTTAGATAAAACTTCAATATAAATTTGAGTATGCATAGTCTCAACAACAATATTGATAAAAATTTTAGGATAAAATATTTCAAAAAATTTGTTTATCATATCTTTCTTTCTCCACAAAGTGGATGAGCTGCATTATAATTTTGTTGCTTCAATGCGTTACCTAATTTTGTATATATCTGCGTCGTAGCCATAGATGAGTGTCCAAGCAGTTCGCTTACATCTGCTATAGGAGCATTTTGGTTTAATAACTGCGATGCATAAGAATGCCTCAACTGATGCGGTGTAACTTTTAGCCCGACCCTTTTAAAAACTTTTACAATTATATATCTTAAACTGTTTTGGCTTAATTTTTCGCCTTTTTCTTCAAAAACAAACCTTTTTTTTGTATAAGTTTTCAAATATTCATAAAGTAGCTCTTTCGTATTTGCCAAGAGAGGAATATCTCTTTGTTTATGCCCTTTCCCAATAACCCTTACCCATTCATCCGAAATGTTTTTTATCTCTAAGGAACAGAGTTCGGAAATCCTGAGTCCCAGAGTGTATAAAATCGTAATAATAACTTTTTCTTCTAAGTTTGCATAGGAGAGCGCTTCCATAATATGTTCATGCGATATTGGTTTTGGCAAAGTTTTTGCAATTTTTACGCTGTCGTCAGATTTTAAAATTATATGATAGCCGTTGTCGTTTAAATATTCTGTAAATGAGCGAATAGCGCTAAGCTTTTTGCTTATGGTTTTTGGATTTAGTGAAGATATTTTTAATCTATAAGGCATTAGGTTAAATATAGTTTGTTTTTGCTCTTGCAATATCTCAATAATTGTAAATGCCTCATTTAGAGTTTCATCATAGCTTTTTATAGTTAAATCTGAGTAACCTCTTATTTTTTCGAGATAGAGTAGAAACTCTTTTTGTTTAGTTTTTATCAACTTTTTCAAGAAGTATCTCAAATTTTTGATTATACATTGCAGCCTCTTCTACGAGAGCTTCATCGGTAATGGCACTTGGAGCAAGTTTGATATAAGTGCTTAGCATAATTTTACATAACATTTTTATTTTTGCCTTATCAGGTTCAGAGATATTGTTATGTTTTGCTATGCCATCAATTGTCTGCATATACGACTTTGCATCTTCTATATAGGTTGTGTATTTTAAAGATGTTTGCGATTGAGTCATAATCGTTGAAGCCATCCTATTGTAAAGGTCTATACTAAAGGCTTCTTTTGCAAGTAAGTATGCTTTGTCGTAGTCGCCTACTTCGTAATAGTATCTTGCTCGTAATGATTTCTCATATGAAGGGTTGATGAAAAAATAGATGCCCATAACGGCTACAAATAAAAACGCAATAAGCAAAATAAGATATTTAGATCTCATGCTTTTTTAGCCCTTCCTTTATCAAAATCCTTGCTTCTTCAAGCTCCATAGAAGATATGTCAATGGGAGAAGTAGAGTAGTATTTTATCATACCAAAAGGTTTTGGTATAGTAAATTTATCCCAACTATTTAGCTGCCAGTATTTTGTCGGTTTTATCTCTACTAAAACTATTTTAGCACCCGTTTTTTGTGCCATAACAATTATGCCGTCTGCAACCTCATGTCTTGGACCTTTTGGACCATCTGGCGTAATTCCCACATCATAGCCCTCTTTTAAGACTTTGATTGCTTGCATTAAAACTCTAGCGGCATTTCTGTTTGTAGAACCGTAAATCGTTCCAAGCCCAAAATATGTAATGGTTTTAGCAATGAGCATCCCGTCAAAATGGCTGGATATGAGAACTTTTGCATGAGGAGTTTTTCTATATTTTGAGTAGAGGTAGGAAAGCATCAAGAGCTCTCCGTGCCAACATGCAAATATGGTAGGCTCAGTGGAGATGATGTCAGGAGAGTGGAACTCTTTTTTGTTTGTAAGGTAGATAAGCCTTATAAATAAAGAGGCTATGAAAGGGAATACAAAAAGAGCAAATGAGCGAAAAATTTTCTTAGCCAACTAGCTCTCCGGTCAAAATAGTTCGCCCGATTTGTGTAATTTTGACATCTCTAAACTTGCCAAGAAGCTCGTCTGAGCCTTTGACTTTTATAACTAGGTTATTGTCGCTTCTTCCGCTAACGAAGTAGTCTTGATTTAGATCTTCAAAATAGACTCTATAAACTTTGCCGAGGTGTGTTTGGTTTTTTTCATCAAGTATTTGAGTATGTAGGTTTTGAAGTATTGTAAGTCTGTTTGACGCTACATCTTCATCTACTATGTCGGTAAAGTGCTCTGCCTCCGTTTGCGGGCGAGGGGAATACTTAAACGAAAATATTTGATCAAATCTTACCTGTCTCATAACATCAAGAGTGTCTTCAAACTCTTCTTCACTCTCGCCGGGAAAGGCTACTATAATATCGGTTGAGAGGCTTACTTCTGGGCATACGGCTCTTAATTTTTCAACTCTGTTTAAAAACCACTCTTTAGTGTATCCGCGCTTCATATCTTTGAGTACTTTTGAAGAACCGCTTTGGAGCGGCATATGCATCGATTTGCATATTTTCTGGTTTTTTGCAAACTCTTCTATAAACTCATCATCCATGTGAAACGGGTGAGGTGATGTAAAGCGAATTCTTTCCAATCCTTCTATGCGGCTAAGGCGGCGAAGTAGTTCTGTAAAGTTGACTTTCTCATGTTCGCCGGAAAAACGCCGACCGTAGTTGTTTACATTTTGTCCCAACAAAAACACTTCCTTAGCGCCATTTTCTACCGCTTTTTGTGTTTCGCGAAGTATAAGTTCGGTTGGGATTGAAATCTCATCCCCGCGCGTCATAGGGACAATACAATATGTGCAAGATTTATCGCATCCTATGGATATATTTATATAGGCTTTATACGGCGAAGTTCTAAAGTCGTTAAAAGCAAATTCGCTCTCATCGTAGTTAATGTCAACTTCAACTGCCTTGTCTTTATGTAAAACTTCCGTTATTTTAGATACATTTCTAGCACCTAAGACAAAGCTGACAAAAGGAGCTTTTTTGATAATCTCTTCACCCAAATGAGAAGCGGTGCATCCACACACGCCGATTTTTGCATCAGGTTTTCTTTTTTTGTTAAAAACGCCGAGTTCAGAGAAAAGTTTTGCTACCGGTTTTTCTCTTACTGAGCATGTATTTATGATGATTAAATCGGCATCTTTTATATCATCCGTAGTTTCATAACTCTCTTTTTCTCGAAGCTCTGCGATAATATGTTCGCTATCGCGCGAGTTCATAGCACAGCCGAGAGTCTCGATAAATAGTTTTTTTGTCATTAAGATATCTTGCTGCTTCTTTAGTTTATAATGTGTACTTGGTACATATATTCGCTATCGGCAAGACCGTATTTGACTTCATTCATATAAAAACTTTTTCCTTTTGACTCAAAAAAGTCTTGAAGCTCAAGAAGGTCTTTGTGAGAATTCTCTCTATCGAAATAAAAAATCACGCTCTCTTTTTTCTCCAATAAAGCTTCTAGTTTTGACAGTTCTACTTTTTTAGGTTTTGAGTTAATCTCTGTTCTTGCAAACTTTAAATCCATTATATATCCTTCTGTATATCTCATATTTTAAGTTGTATTATAGTTAAAATCTACTAAAAATTGCATAAAGCACTTTTTATATGGTATAATATCGCCTCTTCATAAGAAATCCCTAATATAGGGCATCTCCAAAAAAACCCTAATTTTTATATTATTTTTTATGATACAACCAAACAAGGATATACTAATGGAAAAAATTTTAGATATTGCAGAAGCCATTGCAAACGAAAAAGGGCTTAAGTCGGATAAGGTTATTGAGGCGCTAAAGAGTGCATTTATTCAAACTGCAAAAAAAGTAATCAATCCAAAATTTGCTTTTGAAGCAAGCGTTAACCATGAAACAAAATCTTTTGATATTATTCAGATAATTACCGTAGTGCCTGAGGATGATCCGAAATTGCAAGATCCGCAAGTTGCGCCTGCATATATCTCTATAAAAGAGGCGAGAGAGTATGATGATCAAGTAGAACTTGATGATCAGCTTCAGATCCCACACAATTTGGAAGAGTATGGAAGAACTGCTGCATCTTCTTTGCATAGGGAAATAGAGTATCATATTCAAAAACTTGTGGAAGATGAGATATTTAGTAAATACAAGTCAAAAATAGGCACTCTTGTAACAGGCAGAGTCACAAGGGTAGATAATAAAAATGCTACATATATAGAAGTCGATGAAATTCGTGCGGTCCTGCCTATGAAAAACCGTATAAAAGGCGAGAGCTTTAAAGTAGGGGATCATTTAAGAGCGGTTGTGCGAAAAGTAAATATGGACAAAGAAAACGGTATTCAAATAGAGCTATCAAGAACTTCCCCGAAGTTTTTGGAAGAGCTTTTAGCACTTGAAGTCCCTGAGATTGCCGATGGTGCCGTTATTGTTCAAAAAAGTGCCAGAATTCCGGGAGAGAGAGCAAAAATTGCACTTCTTAGTACTCATCCGCAAGTAGATGCGGTAGGTGCTACGGTAGGAGTAAAAGGCGTTCGTATAAATGCAGTAAGTCAGGAGTTAATAGGCGAAAACATAGATTGTATAGAGTACTCATCTATTCCGGAGCTTTTTATATCAAGAATTATGAGCCCTGCTATTATATCTAGTGTAGAGATAGTAACAGACCCAAAAGATAAGAGTCAAAAAGCAATTATTACGCTTCCATCAGATCAAAAATCAAAAGCAATTGGTAAAAACGGCATTAATATCCGTCTTGCCTCAATGCTTAGCGGCATGGATATAGAGCTTGTTGAGAATGATGCAGTATCAAGAAAAACAGACTCTCAGGCAAAAGAGTCTAATGACGGTATGGATGCACTAAAAGCGTTGTTTAACTAATTTCTTTTCATATACGGATTTAGCCGCAGCAGAATTAAGTCTGCTGCAATATTTCCCAGTAGCGTCAAAAACGCAGTAATCATTAAAGTTCCCATTATAACCGGATAGTCTCTACTAAGAGCGCTCATAAAAAATAGCTGTCCCATACCGTCTATGCCAAAGATTGATTCTAAAATAACACTTCCTCCTATAAGACCCGGAAATGAAAGCCCAAGCAGAGTTACAATGGGCGGAAGCAGGTTGGGGATGATATAGTAACGAAAGAGTTTTGTTTTATCTATAGCTCGAGAGAGAGCAAAGTAGTAGTAGTCACTCTTTAAGATTTCAAGCGTTAATGAACGGATATAAATTACCATGCTTCCAAAGCCTACAAATATCATTACTCCTATGGGCAAAGTAAGATGCCATGCAGTATCCAAATAGTATGCAACTCCCTCTTTTGGCTCAACGGAGTGTACTCCGGAAATCGGAAATAGCCCTAGCGTTAAAGAAAAAAAGATAATAAAAAGCAGTGATAGATAAAATGTCGGCATAGAAAAAGAGACAAGTGAGAGTTGTCTAATGATATGGTCTGTTTTTTTCTCATAATTAATAGCTGATTTTATGCCAAGATACAGTGAAATAGCAAAAACAAATAGGAGTGAAACTAAATTCATAGCAAGAGTAATCGGCACTCTTTTTAGTATTTCCGTGCTTACATTTTGCCCTGTGACAAAAGAGATGCCGAAATTTAGAGTAAATATATTTACAACCCAATCCTTATATTGTTCAAAAAGCGGCTTGTCTAGCCCATATACTGCCTTTAGCGCTTCTAGAGACTCTTTTGTCATATTTGGGTTTAGTTCGCCTGCTCCAAAAAAACTATTGGGTGCGGCATGAATTGCTAAAAATGATATTACGGAGATAAGCAGTAGCATTAAAACAATATATAGAAGTTTTTTTAGGAGTCTATTCATACAAAAATTATATCAAAAGAAAATAAAAAAGCTAAGATATGTAAAATCTTAGCTTTAAAAAGAAGAAGAGGAGAGTAACTCCTAAAAAAAGGAGTCCAAAAGAAAAAATTAGAAATTATATGTCAGATAAACTTGTATATCTGCTGTTTTTATATCATTTGCACTCTCTTCTCTATCACCGTAAATAAGTGCTAAAGAAGTATCTAAAGGACCAAAAGATTTAGAAGCGACAAGTGCTATTTCAGTCATTTCTACATCCGTTGCAGCGGTATTAATGTCTGCATTATAGTAGCCCAACAAGAAATCGATTTGAGCTAGTTTTGTCTCCGCGCTTAGAGCATAAGACTCCGCACCGACGGCAGAAACATAACCGTAATTCCACCACATTTCTGTATATAGTTTAGATTGTCCGCCAAGTGTAGCAACAGAGCCTGTTGCAGTATTAGCAACACCTAAAACTCCTTTATCGTCAACATCAGAGTAAGCGACTTTAAATGTTGCCGTATCCTTCATCTCATAACCGATCATTGCTGCCCACGCAGATGTCTCTTTTGCTTCAGGTATTATCACTTGCGTAGGGCTGCCGTTTAGATAGCCTAGATTTGCATTGTTTTGTAAATCCGTATTTGCGTATTGAACGCCTATAGAGAGCCCCTCAACTTTAGAGCATTTTGCATCTGCTTGTAGCCAGTATGCATTTGCAAGGTCAACCATATCATAGTACCATGCTTGCAGAGTAAGCGGTTTAAACGAGTTATTAACCGCTCCAAATGCATAAGTGCCTTGGTTTCCAAAAGTGTTAAATGTTCCATCCGCAGCGACATAACCCGCAGCAGTTGCGCTTATGTCGTTTAGGTTGCCGCTGCCGCCTTCTCTAAGACTTGTTCTATCATCCGCGCTTCCGTTTGATTTGCCTATAAAAGTAGCAACCAAAGTAGTATCTTTAATACTTTGATTTAGTAAAACCACCGCTTCAAATGTATTTTTGTCAACACCCCAAGTTTCAGTAAAAGCAAGCGGAGTATCAAGCGCTTGACGACCGATTTTAAGAGTTGTATCAAATGCACTGCCTGCTAACCAAGCTTCATCTACCCATGCAGCGCTATCAACTTGAGCACCGCCGGCAAAAGAAGCGCCAACAGAACCATCTACCGTATGTGCGTTTGACCATACTTTGTTAACCAGATTATGCTCAACACCGAGTGTTGTGACTATTTGTGTCCCAATGCCCGCTGAGATGCCTTTTGTTAGATCCGTTGTCAGATCTAAACGAGCAGCAAAGTTAGTATATGCCGACTCTTTACTAAAAAGATCCGTTCCGTTTGGACCGTCTGAGTCCTGTGTCCCGTAGTAAAGTTTTGCATCTCCTGAAACTTTTGTGTTTTCAATAGCAAAAGCACTTGAACCAAGCAACATTGTTGCCATCAAACTTAATTTTATTAATCTCATTTTCATTCTCCCAAATTAAATGTTGTCAACATATTGTCATATTTATCTTTAATTTAAAGTTAATTTCTGTTAAATTTTAATTAATTATAATATATTTTAGACATAATTGTGACAATATTATGTATAATACTTAGTATGAAAAGTATAATAATGACAATATCAGCACTATTTTTGTTTGCCTCATGTTCAAAAGTAGATGGCGTAAACCCATCTCAAAACAAAGCCTTAAATAGTGTAAACGGGAAAAAAGAGAAAAGCCAGAGCGGTTATATGCAGCAAGCGGTTGATAAGTGGCTAGAGGAAGATTGGACTCCCAGAGTCGAGAAAAATGAAGCTATAAAAAAGGCAAATAAAGACGAAGACCGAGAGTTCACACTGCAAGAGTATGTTGATAAGATTGTTATTTATAACAAAGAACTAAATGCAACTTTTGAGGATTCTCATACGCAAAAAGTAAATTCAATGCCTGTTATAGGCGGTAAAAAATAGATATTATCCATACTCATTTTCTAGAGTATGGATTAATGTTAAAAAGTAGAACTAAGGGTTACTACGACATTTTCTTCATCAAGCTCTGCATCATTGTCATGGTTAAACTCTATGTATGCTACGCTTACATCAAACTTCTCAAATGACTTTGTTAGAGATATAGAGTAGTTGTCGCCGATATCTTCATAGTTACCGTAACCTAAGCCGAGTTTAACTTCGTATGGTATTTCTACCCATGCAGCACCTTGTAAGTAGTTTTCAGGGTTTATGGTATCTGTTTCAACGCCTATACTGTATTTTGCGCTAACTCCAAATTTTTCAAAATCTTTGCTTAGCCCAAAATAGACCTCTGCAAAATTATACTCATCGGACATATTCGGATATATGTATTGTATGGCACCGATATCAAATCCTATTCCGCCAAGCTCATCTTTGTATCCGCCGTAGATGTCTGCTTCAAGAGAGTTGTCATCATCTCCGAAATCTACATTTGAACCCCAAGCGCCTATATACAGATTTTTATATGTTGCATCAACTCCGCCTTGAATGGCAGGAGAGTCTTTTGTCTGCGTCATACCTCTCCAGATATAGTTGCTAGTTAGCGCCAGATTTGCACTTACGCCGATGTCAGAAGTTGCTTCCTCTGCAAAAAGTAAGTTTGAAATAAGTGCTAACGATAGTGTGATTTTTATAAGTTTCATATGTCATCCTTTGCGTAAAATTATGACATAGCGGTTTTACAATAAGCAGAAAAAAGTGGTTAAAAAATAGACAATGTGAGGAGTATGCAATGGTTAAATTGCATACTTAAAAAATTTAGGTTACTTTACATCCCAAGAGAATACCGTTTTTCCGTCTTTATCTTCAGCGGCAGCCATACCCATGATATTGTATCCTGCATCTACATAGTGTATCTCGCCTGTTACGCCTGAAGATAGGTTGCTTAAGAGATACATTGCAGAGTTGCCGACTTCCTCTGTAGTGACATTTTTCTTTAGCGGTGCATTGACTTCATTCCAGTTAAGAATCTGTTTAAAGTCGCCTATACCTGCAGCGGCAAGTGTTCTGATTGGTCCGGCAGAGATAGCGTTTACTCTTTGTCCTTTGCTTCCAAGTTCAACCGCCATATATCTTACCGTTGATTCAAGCGCAGCTTTTGCAACACCCATAACATTGTAGTTTACAATATACTTCGGTCCGCCTAAGTATGACAGCGTTAATATAGAAGCATCATCCGAGAGTACGCTCTCAAGACGGTTTGTTAAATCTATAAGAGAGTAAACAGAAATGTCCATTGCTATGGCAAACGCTTGTTTTGTTGTTTTCATAAAAGGCTCGCTTAGAGCTTCTTTTGGAGCGAATGCAACGGAGTGTACTAAAAAGTCGATTTTTCCAAAGTCTTTTGCGATTAGCGAGGCAATATTTGACATATGCTCCTCGTTTGACACATCAAGCTCATATACTTTATCGCTTCCAAAAGACTCTGCTAGTGGTTCAACTCTCTTTTTTAGAGCATCGTTTAGATATGTAAACGCAAGTTCTGCACCCTGATCGTGACATGCTTTTGCTATTCCGTATGCTATAGACTTGTCGTTTGCCAACCCTACAATTAAACCTTTTTTACCCTTCATTAACATATTTTTTTATTCTCCTTTATTTTTATTTTCCCAATTCTTGCGCATATTGACACATCGTGCAAAAGTGCTCCGCATAGAGCGCGGCACTTCCGACTAAAACTCCATCGACTCCATCAAGTGCTAAAATTTCTTTTACATTTGTAACTTTTACGCTTCCGCCATACAAAAGAGGTGCTTTTGATTTTGCCTTTAGCTCTTTATGGATGGCAACTATATCTTCTAGCGTCGGAGTTAGCCCCGTGCCTATTGCCCAAACCGGTTCATATGCGATTACGAGGTTATCATAAGCAGTATCTATACCATCATACTGTTTTGATATATATTCCATCATATGTTGATGTCCTGCTTCACGAACTTCAAGAGGCTCTCCGACGCAATAGACTATTCTAAAGCCAAGTTCTTTGTAAAAATTAAATTTTTTCACCAGGCTTTCTTGTGTTTCACCCATTATATGTCTTCTCTCGCTATGACCGATTAGAATAGTTTTTATGTTAAACTCTTCTAACTGTTCATATCCTATTTCGCCGGTGAAAGCCCCATTATATGTATGGTAGGCATTTTGTGCGCCTATTTTTACTTTTTTATTGTGTAAATGGAGGCTAGATGTTGCAGGAAAAACTAAAATTTCTTGAAGAAGAGCATTTTTTTCTATAAAGTTCTCCACATGCTGAATGTAGCTTATAGTCTTTTCTCTTGTTAGATTTGTTTTTAGATTTGCTGCAATTATCATTATCTAATCCTTTTTGCTCATTAAAGAAGCAACACCCGGTAAGATTTTGCCCTCAAGAAGTTCTAGAGATGCTCCTCCTCCGGTTGAGATGAAACTCATCTCGTCATCCAAGCCTACTCTTTGTACAAGATCTGCGGTATCACCGCCGCCTACAACCGTTGTTGCATAACTATCTGCTATAAAGTGAGCAATACTGTTTGAACCTCTTGCGTATTTGTCCATTTCATAAACGCCCATCGGACCGTTCCATAAAATAGTTTGGGCGTCACCTAATACTTCTCTGTATAGTCTAACGGTTGCAGGACCTATATCAAGCCCCATCCATCCATTAGGTATCTCTTGAGAAGAGGCTATTTTGCTAATTGCATCTTCAGAAAACTTCTCTGCGGCTACTACATCTACGGGAAGGTAAAATTTAACGCCTAGTTTTTTAGCTTCATCCATAATACGCCCTGCCTCATCAAGTAAATCATCCTCAACAAGCGAAGCTCCTATGTTATAGCCAAGTTTTTTCAAAAATGTAAATGCCATTCCTCCGCCGATTAGAACCTTGTCAACTTTTGGTAGTAGATTTATAAGAGCTTCAAGTTTTCCAGAAACCTTGCTTCCTCCGACTATTGCTGCAAACGGGCGAACCGGATTTTGTATGATTTTGCCTAAAAACTCTATCTCTTTTTGAAGTAAAAATCCTGCTGCTTTATGTTTATTGTCAAAAAAGTGTGTAATACCCTCTACTGAAGCGTGAGCTCTATGGCTAACGCCAAAAGCGTCATTTATATAAAACTCTGCCATAGATGCAAGTTTTTTTGAGAGTTCGGGATTGTTTTTTGTTTCACCTTTTTCATAGCGAAGGTTTTCTATCAGTAAAACTTCACCGCTCTGAAGCGATGCTGCTTTACTCATTGCGTCCTCTCCTACTACATCCTCCGCCATAATAACATCTCTTTTTAAAAGATGATGAATTCTTCTTGCTACGGGAATAAGTGAATATTTCTCTACAACTTCTCCATCGGGTCTTCCAAGATGTGAAGCAAGTATAACTGCACAGTCTTGATCTAAGCAATAATTGATTGTAGCTATAGCAGAACGGATACGGCGATCATCCGAGATGTTGCCAAACTCATCCATCGGTACATTAAAATCGCATCTAATAAAAACTTTTTTGCCTGCCAAATCTAAATTTTTAATATTTAAGAGTTCCATTTTATTCCTATTTGCTAATGTGGATTGCCATATCTATGAGTCTTGTAGAATAACCCCACTCGTTATCGTACCATGCCATAACTTTTACCATATCGCCGTCGATTACCTGAGTTAAATCTTCTGCAACTATAGAGCTATATTCACATCCTACGAAATCCTGAGAAACTCTCATCTCTTTATCCATAAGAATAATATTTTTCATATTTGTTTTTGCAGCTTCATTAAACACTGCAGTAACTTCTTGTTTTGTAGTTTTTCTGCCGACAACTACATTTAGATCTACCATAGAGACATTCGGAGTAGGAACGCGTACGCTTTGTCCGTGCAGCTTTCCTTGAAGTTGAGGTAGAACGAGTCCGATAGCTTTTGCCGCTCCCGTAGTTGTGGGAATCATATTTATAGCACCTGCTCTGGCGCGGCGTTTATCTTTTGAGTGTTTTACATCTAGGATGTTTTGGTCATTCGTATATGAGTGGATAGTAGTCATAAGACCTTTTTGTATGCCGAATGCATCATCTAGAACTTTTGCAATAGGTCCAAGGCAGTTTGTAGTACAAGAAGCATTTGAAACTATACTCTCTCCCGCGTATAGATGCTCATTTACTCCGATAACGAATGTTGGAGTGTCATCTTTTGCAGGAGCAGAGAATAGAACTTTTTTGACACCGTTGTCTATATGGACTTGAGCATCTTTTTGACTTAAAAAGACGCCTGTACACTCTAGTACCATTTCTGCACCGTACTCTGCAAACTTCAGATTTTTCGGGTCACGGTCACTAAAAACTCTAATTTTTTTGCCGTTAATGCTAATGTTTTGATCGTCTAGTTGTTCAACATTTTCATTAAATGTTCCATGCACGGAGTCATTTTTAAGAAGATAGAGCATCATATCCATACTAGCCATATCGTTTATAGCTACAATTTCTATATCATCTCTTCTTGCAGCAATTCTAGCTACACAACGACCGATTCTACCAAATCCATTTATTGCTATCTTTAGTGCCATTATATTTCCTAGTTAAAATAAAAGTTGGGCAATTTTATCTAAATTAAGCTATAATTCGCATTAAATATGGACACAATCGCACTTTTTGGCGGCTCTTTTGACCCGCCGCATATCGGTCATGAGGCAGTTGTGAAAGCTTTGAGTAAATTGAAATATATTGAAAAAATTATCATAATGCCGGCTTTTTTAAACCCATTTAAAGATAAATTTTACGCTCCTTGTTCTCTTAGAATCAAGTGGTTAAGAGAGATTTTTAGCGGTTATAAAAATGTTGAGATTTGCGAGTTTGAAGCAAATCTGCAAAGACAAGTGCCTACCATAGAGAGTGTAAAATATCTTTTAACCAAATATAAAAATATATATTTGGTTATAGGTGCGGACAATGTAGCATCACTGCCTCTGTGGCATCGATATGAAGAGTTAAAAAAGTCGGTTACTTTTATAGTGGCTTCAAGAGATGAGATTGAAATACCAAAAGAGTATATAAAGCTTGAAGTAAAAGAGGATATCTCTTCTTCATCTTTGCGCAAGCATATAGAGATAGGTAAACTGCCAAAAAAATGTGCAGACGAAATATATAGATTTTATGAGGAAAAAAATTGCAAAACAGAATAGAAAAAATCGTAGAAGTTTTAGATAAAAATAAAGCTGAAAATATAGAAGTTTTTGATGTAAAAGAGAAAAATTACTTTGTTGACTATGTCATTATAGCGTCATCACTGGGAACAAAGCATACTTTGGCACTTTTAGACCATTTAAAGAAAGATTTAAAACCCGCAGAGAGATTTTGTTATGTAGATGAGAGCGACAACTGGGTTGTTGTAGATTTAGGCGATATACTTATCCATATAATGACTCCTGAATACAGAGTAAAATATGATATGGAGAGCTTTTTAAACGAGCTTGTTTCTCAAAAGAGTGCTAACTAGCACCGTTTGTGTCGGTTATAGAGATGTTTTGTAACATATCTCTATAATTATAAATAGATTCTACATATTTGATAGCTTCAGTGCCTCTTGCATAGCCATGTTTAAGTGTGTTGTAGTGCTTTTTTTGAGAAAGAAGCACTAAGGCTTTTTTTAGGTCTTGCCAAGCATTAGGATTTAAGTTCATTTTTTCTGCCAGACTCTGAGCATCCGTTATATGTCCCATTCCTATATTGTATGCTGCTAGTGCAAATTTTATACGATCTTCACCCTCTACTTCCTTTACAAGAAGATCTATTGTTTCTCTTAAGTGTCTTGCCCCGCCAAAAATACTCTCTTTAGGGTCTTCTCGGTCTTCTACATTTAGAGATGAAGCGGTGTTTAGAGTAAGCATCATAAGCCCTCTAACTCCGGTGCTGCTTTGTGCTTTTGGGTTCCAGTGAGACTCTTGGTAGGAGAGGGCTGCTAAAACTGAAAAAGGTATTTCATATTTTTGAGATGCTTTTTCAAATAGGTCTTTGTATTTTGGCAATCTTGTTTTGACTCTTTCATAAAACATTGTCGTATCTTGATAGTCAAAGAGTAGGATATTACCGTAGTAATGATCTTTAAGGCGCGCCATCTCACCGCTTTGGGTGAATGAATTAAGCCATGAGTAAATATCCTCTTTTAGTTTATTTGAGTTTTGTGCAAGTACCCACGCAAGCTGTTCTCTGTTGCCGATTGTAAATGCAGATGCAATATCCGGAAAGTATCTTTGGTTAAGTGAAAATATATTTGAATCTACGATAGTGCAGTCTATTTCGTTTGAAGCAACTTTTGAGAGTAACTCTTCAGTCGAATATTCAGAGGTATATGTTGCATTGATTTCAAACCCGTCGGCTTTTAGCAGTTCTATCGTTTCACTGTAACTTGTGTCTTCTCCGACGGTTATTTTTAGATTTGCCAGATTGTCAACATCTTTTGGAAATTTTCCGTTTAAGAGCATACCTCTATAACATACTACATGTTCTTGAACCTCTAGGTAAGATGGTCCGAAGTTGTATATGGTTTCTTTGTCTTTTGTTTTTGCCAAAGATGCCGAAGTTATATGAATATTTGAGTCTTTGCTAAGTTCGAGTGCTTCTTTTGTCGTGTTTGCGACGGTTATATTTAATTTTACATTTAAGTATTTTGCATAAGCGCTTAAGAGGTCATACTCGAAACCTTTTGGACCGTCTGCTCCTATATAGTAAGTTGAAGGAGAGTTTAGTAACACGGCATTTAAAACACCGTCTCTCTTTATCTGCTCAAGAGTCGTCGGGAAAATAAATCTAAGAACACTCTCATATTGTGAATGGCTAAGCCATCCGAATATAAAGAAATAGAGTGAGAAAAGTATAATGGTTGTTTTTTTTATATTTTTATTTGTCATTTTTTTTAGCGCTTATTGCTTTTGCAAAGATAAAACGGTTTGTTCCGTTCTCATACTCATGGGCCAAAACTTCATTATGAACCTTGAGGATAGAATCTACAAGGTAAAGCCCAAGTCCGAAGCTGTTTTTAGAAGGGTTGTCTTTTGTAAATGGCTCTATATAGTAGCTAAGCGGTTTAGATATGCAATCCCCTTTGCTCTCAAAAAATAGTTCGCCGTTTTTTAGTAAAATTTTCACATGAGCATCGGTAGAATATTTTATGCCGTTGTCAATCATATTTTTTATTGCCGTAGTATATAGCCTATAGTTTGCATTGATTTTATGAGTAGTTTCTGCTTCAACATCTATAAGAGTTCTATCTGCCATAGACATATCGATGGCTCCATCAATTATATCTATGAGGCGGTACTCTTTAAAAGTGCTTTTGTCGCCTATGCTTGTAACTTCTTCAATAAGGGCAAACTCATTGACTAGAGATTCAAGGCGACCGAAGATAGATTTAAATCTATCTTTTTGCTTTTGAGATTCAAGCATTTCGGTTGCGATTGTCCCTTTTGCAATAGGTGTTTTTAGTTCATGCATAATATTTCGCAAAAATAGCGTTCTTGATTCTAAAATATTGTTAATCTTATTTTTTGCCGACTCTAGCTCATTTGAGATAAGCGAGATTTCATCGCTCCCTTTTGTCTTAAATGATATATTCATATCTCCGTTACCGTAGAGAGCAATTTTTTTTCTAAGTCTTATAAGAGGGCGAAGTCGTTGTAGTATCAAAATAAAAGAGAGTATAATAATTCCTATTATGATGAGGTAGGAGTATGCAACAGGCCAATATTTATAAGGTTTTAGCTCCTCATCTAGCATGAGTACGGAAGAAGAGGGTGTTTGTATGTAAAAGTAGATGTCATTATTGAACTGTAACATACTTGCACTCATATCTTTTACAACTTTTTTTGTATAAAATCCGCCTCTTGAGAGCATTAAAGATGAGTCAACGCTTTGAAAATCTTTATGCATAAGCAATTTTGCATTTTTTAGAATATTTTTTACTTTTTTATCATTTTTTTCTAAAACGAAGTTGTAGATTGCCAAATTTGCTTCCAACATAACTTCTGAGGAGAGTTCTTGTTCATGTTGCTGGTAGATTTGAGTTATAGTAGTATGTTTAGTAAAAATATGGTTTATATATCTCTGCTCATTGAGCTTGAAAAATTCCCAAAAAACAACGCTTACACTTACCACCGTAACGACAAGGGCAAATAAAACTGTAATGAGAACGGCGTGTTTTTTCAAATTTTTATTTCCAAGCTTTTGCTATTTTAGGAGCTTATAACCAACGCCTCTGACAGATTCTATAAGCGATTTGTCTCCAAGCTTGTTTCTGATTCTCCCCACCATTACATCAATGCTTTTGTTTGATGAATCTTCATTAATTGCATTTACATTGTGGATAAGATCCTCTCTTGATACTACAAGACCCTGTTTTGCTATCATATAAGAGAGTATCCCAAATTCTGCATTTGTAAGGTCTATGTTTCTACCCTTATAGGTTATCATCATAGATGAGAGATCGCATTTAAAATCGCTTTTTGACTCTTCTCTCTCTTGAGATTTTGCTTCATAACGGCGAAGAACCGAATGGATTCTAGCTTCAAGTTCCCTTGGATCGTATGGTTTTGGAAGATAGTCGTCGGCTCCTAGCTCAAGCGCTTTTACTTTATCCGTTACATCGCTTCTTGCAGATGATATGATTATAGGTATATCTTGTCTCTCTCTTATTGCACCGCAAACTTCAAGTCCATCCATTCCCGGAAGAGTTAAATCCAAAATTACCAAATCAAACGGCTCAAGTTTAAGTATGCTAACTGCCTTAAACGGGTCATCTTCTGTCACAACTTTAAAGTCAAACTGTTCAAGATATTCTGTTAGTATCTCGGCAAGTTCTAAATCATCTTCAATCATTAATATTTTTTTCATAAACAAATCTTAACAAATATGAATTAATAGCCGGTTAATAACAAAGTAATATTATATGCTAAAAATGCCAAAGAGTATGCGATGATTGAAGTTAAAATAAGAAGATAAAAAAAGTATTTTATGCCTCCGGCTTCGCGTGTAAATACGACCGACGCAGCTAAACACGGCAGATAAACCATAACAACCACTATAAAAGCGACCGCGGATGCAAAAGGAACATTGCTAGAGATAATGTTTTTTAAAGAGCTGTTTTGTTCATCTATGTCACTTCCTAGCGAGTATAAAACACCAAGAGTAGAGACTATAACCTCTTTTGCCGCAAGACCTGTTTGAAGTGCCACGCTTAGTTTCCAGTCAAACCCTAAAGGTGCAAAAATAGGCTCTGAAAATTTGCCGATTTGCCCAAGATAGCTTTGTTCTAAATGAGCCTCTAGCAGTTTGTTTTCAAGCAATGCTTTTTCCTCAAGCGTTGCGGCATTTTGTATTTTTGTATCATATAAAGCATGAAGGTTTTCATTTTTAGGGTAGTTGCTAAAAAACCATATAATCATAGAAGC
This sequence comes from Campylobacterota bacterium, assembly GCA_030837195.1. GTDB lineage: Bacteria > Campylobacterota > Campylobacteria > Campylobacterales > Sulfurimonadaceae > Sulfurimonas. Next base: position 1,053 of record JAUPKZ010000015.1, on the reverse strand, counting down.
CGCAGCAATAAAAGTACCTGCTTTTTGCAGATACATAAGTGTTTTTGTAACAACGGTGTGCCATATAAGTTTAAAAGATGGGAGTCTGTATTTTGGCATCTCCATAACAAAAGGCTCATCTACTCCTTTAAAAGCTGTCAATTTTAGCACTTTTGCGGCAATAAGACCAATTATAGCTCCCGTAATATATATGGCAAAGAGCGCATTTCCTGCCATTGACTCTGAAAAAAATGCTCCCGTAAAAAGAACATATACGGGAAGTCTTGCACCGCAGCTCATAAAACCTATGATAAAGAGCGTTAAAAGTCTGTCACGGTCGTTTTTTAAAATTCTTGCACTCATATATGCAGGGATGGAACATCCAAAGCCGGTAACCAATGGTATGAATGACTGACCGTGAAGCCCGAATTTATGGAAAAAACCATCGAGTAAAAAAGCAACCCTTGACATATAACCCGTACTCTCTAGCAGGGCAATACCCACAAATAAAATGGCGATATTGGGTACAAAAAGCATTACCGCACCGACTCCTGAGATGATGCCGTCCACCACCAAAGACCTTATATCGTCGTTTGCTATTGTTGCGCCTATACTATCTCCAAGCCATGAAAAAACACCGTCTATCCACTCCATCGGAATAGAGCCTATCTCAAAGGTAAGCTGAAAAAGTGACCACATAAAAAATAGAAATATCGGAATGCCGAAAATTTGATGTATTAAAATAGAGTCTATTTTATCAGTAAGCGTTTTTTTGTCTCTCTCTTTATTTTGTTTTAAAACTTCTCGCACTACTCCTCTGTTAAAAGAGGCATATTCTGAGGCAAAAGCTTCTTTTATGTCTTCGCTGTCATGATGAAGCTCTATATGTTTTAACGCTTCTATAACAATAGGCTGTAATTCTGTCCAAATAGGGTCGTCATGGAGGTTGGCATATGTTTTTTTGTCGCCTTTTAGTAGGTTTATGGCTATATTTCTATGCGAGTTGTCATCTTCATATTTGTGTTTTGCTAAATTTTCTTCTATTATAGATATCTCTTCTTCAACTGCCTCGCT
>JAUPKZ010000130.1 GCA_030837195.1 Campylobacterota bacterium | reverse complement strand
AAACTTCTCTTTTGCTTCATCCATAGAGATCTCATACTTCTCTATCGCATACTTCTTTTTAGCGATATTTAGCATCTCCTGCTCGATAGCTTTGAGGTCTGCTTCGCCTATCTCGCTTGAAGTTTTAAAGTCATAGTAAAAGCCCTCTTTTACATTTGGTCCCACGAAAAATTTTGCGTCAGGATAAAGCGATTTAATAGCTTGAGCCATAAGATGTGCGGTTGAGTGTCTCAAAACATTCAATGACTCTTCTGAATTGTCCAAATGTATCTGTTCCCCCTCAAATCCAAGCTCTTTTGCAGTTTGCATATCTATGATTTCGCCGTTATGTTTTATTGCTATTGCGTTCAAAATGGTATCCTTTCTATATTTCTGTCTTTAGTATTGCGCCATTTGAAGCGTTTGAAACTAAAAGTTGATATCTCTTGAGCCATTTTGATTTAACCTCATTTTTGTAAGGTTTCCAAGCAGCTCTTCTTTTTGCGAGTATATCATCGCTTACATTTAGGCGCAACAAATGCTTATCTACATCCAGTTCTATCTCATCGCCATCTTCTACGAGTGCTATCAAGCCGCCCTCTGCCGCTTCTGGAGATATATGTCCAATGCTCGCGCCCTTTGTAGCACCTGAAAAACGCCCATCAGTAATAAGTGCCACGCTATCGCCTAAACCCATCCCTTGTATAAGCGCAGTGGGTGCTAGCATCTCTTGCATTCCCGGTCCACCTTTTGGACCCTCATAGCGGATAACAACAACATCTCCGGCTTTTACTTTATGCTTCATAATGCCGGTAATTGCCTCAGGCTGAGAATTAAAACAGACTGCCTTACCTTTAAATTGTCTCATATTTGGTTCAATTCCTGCAGTTTTAACAACCGCTCCTTCAAGAGCTAAGTTTCCAAAAAGAATTGAGAGTCCGCCGACCTGTGAATAAGCATTTTCGTATGTATGAATAATATTTTCATCAAGTATCTTAGCATCTTTTATACGCTCGCCTATGGTCTCACCTGTTACGGTAGGATTGTCTAAATAAAGCAATCCACCTCTTTTGCTTACCTCTTTCATAACAGCATTTACACCGCCCGCACGGTTTATATCATCCATATGAACAGTTGTTAATGAAGGTGAAATTTTGGCTATGTGCGCTACTTTATCGGCAATTTCATTGATTTTTTCAATAGGAAAATCAACTCCCGCTTCCCTTGCTATGGCTAGCATATGTAAAACCGTATTTGAACTTCCGCCCATCGCCATATCAACAACAAATGCGTTATGAACCGCTTTTTCATTGAGAACATTTTTGAGGTTGTACTTAGCATCGTCCGCCTTAGCCATCTCTACGATTCTCTTTGCCGCTTTTTTAACAAGCTCTATTCTTGCAGGAGTCATCGCCAAAATAGTTCCATTACCAGGAAGCGCAATTCCCATTGCTTCGCAAAGCGTATTCATGGAGTTTGCGGTAAACATACCAGAACAGCTTCCACCGCTTGGGCACGCATTGCACTCTATATCGTAAAGCTCCTCTTCGCTTATAGTTCCTTCGTTAAACTGCCCTACTGCTTCAAATGCAGTAGATAAGTCTATAGGCGTACCGTCTTTTTTATGACCTGCCGGCATCGGACCGCCTGAGACAAAAACGGTCGGGATATTTACGCGAAGAGCCCCCATTATCATCCCTGGAACTATTTTGTCACAGTTTGGGATACAAATAAGCGCATCAAGTTTATGCGCATTCATAACCGTTTCAATCGAATCCGCAATAACCTCGCGTGAAGGAAGCGAATAAAGCATCCCGTCATGCCCCATAGCGATACCGTCATCAACACCGATGGTATTAAACACAAACGGAACACCACCTGCTTCACGGATAGCCTGTTTTACGATTTCTCCGTACTCATGTAAAAAGAAGTGACCTGGAATAATGTCTATATAACTATTCGCTATCCCGATAAATGGTTTGTCAAAATCTTCATCCTTTAGCCCTGTTGCTCTTAGTAGAGAACGATGCGGTGCTTTGTCAAAACCTTTTTTAATGGTATCACTTCTCATAAAAATCCTTCAAATCATAATTTTTTTCTTTATATATTGCGATTATATCATCTTTTTTAACTTTTTTACAAAAACTCTTTACAAATAAAAATAAAATGGCTATAATTCCGCTCACTTAAAATATTAAGTAAGAAAAAATGCGGGAATAGCTCAGTGGTAGAGCACAACCTTGCCAAGGTTGGGGTCGCGAGTTCGAACCTCGTTTCCCGCTCCATAAGTTAAAATATTTAAAAATATCCGATATCTTTTAAAAGATAAAAATCCCAAAGCCCGGGTGGTGAAATCGGTAGACACAAGGGATTTAAAATCCCTCGCTCGTAAGGGTGTGCCGGTTCAAGTCCGGCTTCGGGCACCACTATTATAAAAATTGGTTGAAACTGGTGCCATCGCCAAGTGGTAAGGCCGCAGCCTGCAAAGCTGCTATCCCCAGTTCAAATCTGGGTGGCACCTCCA
>JAUPKZ010000069.1 GCA_030837195.1 Campylobacterota bacterium | reverse complement strand
GCTTTTGCCGAAAAGTGTTAAAAAATCACCGTTTTTTATCTCTTTGTTTACCTCTAAAAATATCTCTCCATCGGATGTGTTGAGCTTTTTTTTGATGTTGATTTTTATCATTTAAACTCACTCTTAACCATCTGTTTATTTACCGCATAGACAAATAGCAAAATCGCGAATGTGATAACAAAAAGTGTAAAAGCGTACTGGTTTGCAACAGCGTAGTTAAGCGACTCTACTTCATCATAGATGGCGATACTTGCTACTTTTGTCTCTCCTGCTATATTGCCGCCTATCATCAAAACAACCCCAAACTCTCCTATCGTATGAGCAAATGTGATAACCGAAGCAGTGAGAAGCGAAGGTCTTATGTTTGGCAAAAGCACAAACCAAAGAGTTTCAAATCGGCTCTTTCCAAGTGTATATGAAGCCTCTTTTAGTGAGCTTGAAAGTGAGCCAAAACCGCTCTGAATCGGGTGTACCATAAACGGCAAGCTAAAAATGATGGAAGCGATGACAAGACCTTCAAAACTAAATACAAGTCTTATATCAAAATTTTCTTGCAAAAACTCTCCAAATGAGTTTTTAGGACTAAATGCCAAAAGTAAGTAAAATCCCAAAACAGAGGGTGGAAGCACTAAAGGCATAGAAACAAAAGCCTCTATAACAGGTTTTAGTTTTGATTTTGTTTGTGACAAAAAATACCCCAAACCAATACCGATAAAAAGCAAAATAAAAGTCGTAATAGCAGCCAACTCAAAGGTCAGCTTCATTGTCTGAAAAAAAGATTCATCCATATTAAATTCTTTGCAAAGTAACTTCGTTTGCTTTTACAAACCATCTAAACTCATCGCCGATTTTGCATTTAAGCCCGTGAAGCGCACCTTTTGTAATAACTGCGTTTATATCGTTATTAAAAAAATCAAGCGTTATATTTGCAAGCAATTTCCCGTTTTCAATATGTGTGATTTTTGAAACTAAACCGTTTCTCTCGCTTACAACTGACTCTTTTGTAGCAAGTGCCACTTCCGTCTCTTTGAAAAGCAGATGTACGCACATACCTACCTCAAACTCGTTTTCTAGCGAATTTTTTAGGACAAGTGCATTAAAAACAACACTCTCTACCTCTAAGAAAATCAGCATCAACTCATCTACTTGCTTTATGGATACTATAGTTGCTTTTATGATATTCATTTTGTTTCAAACCCATATTTTTTCATTACAACGCCTGCCTCTTTTATTTGCATAAAATCATAAAATTTTTTAGCTAAAGCTTCTCTTTCGCCTATTTTCGTTATACCGTATCCTTGTATAAGCGGGCTATGAAGTTTGTCATCTATCAAAAAATAGCTGCCTTGAGGCGTATTCGCGATGCTTGGAGAGAGTGCGAGTGAAAGAGCAATTATGCCGATATCTGCCGCGCCGCTTGATATAAATCCTGCAGTTTGGGAGATATTTTCGCCTAAAACAAATTTTGACTTTAAACTTTCATAGATATTAAGTTTTTCCATCGCCTGTTTTGCTTTTTCGCCATATGGCGCGTGAGTTGGATTTGCAATAGCGATTTTATCTACCCAAGGAGCTTTTAAGTTTTCAAATCCAAGTTCAGGCTTGAAATTTTTGTGTTTGCTCCAAATCACTATTCTGCCGAGTGCATACGGTTTTGGCTTTGTCGTGATATCGCCGCTGCTATAAAGCTTTAAAAACTCTCTCTTTACCTCATCAAGCGCAAACTTTAAATCACTTGCCGCAAAAATATTTATCTTATCTGCAAAACCAAAACTGCTTAACATCAAAATGAAAATTATACTTTTTATCATAAATACAGCCTTTCTTATATTGTTCCCAAAATAATATTTTTTGCATCACACCTTAAAGAGACTTCGAGTCCCTCTTTTAGCTCAAGTTTTTCTAAATTAGCAGTGGTCAGCGATGCACAAATAGTATTTTTAGCGTTTAATGCAACTATAATTTCAGATGTTTGTTCTGTTTTATTTATCCTCTCTATACTACCTATAAAGCAGTTTTGCTCATTTTTCTTACAAACCGCCCCCTTTTTAACGCTCACTGAACACGCCTTAAAGAGTGCAAAAAACACACTTTCCAACTTTATATCTAGAGCTTTGAGAGAGTCGTTTGTTACAAGTACGCTAAGCACATCTCCGCCTTGAAGTTCCAAAGAGACAAAACTGTCTATAACTCCTTTTTGGATTTTTATGACTTTACCGGCAATCTGATTTCTTGCACTAACTCTCATACTTAATCTCTCCAAAAGACTAAAATGCTCCGTAGTGTCTTTTATGCGAATCGATAGATTATGCAAAGAGTCAATTGTGCTCCACCGCCGCCTTTACCGCCTTTTGAAGTTTCGACAAGCGGTTGATCTGCTAAGTTATTCATAGCATCTATCGCATCCCAAGCGGCTTTATAACTCATCTTCATCTCTTTTGCCGCTTTTGCGATAGAACCGCTAACCCCTACTTGTTTTAGCAGTTCTATTCGCCCTTTGCCTAAGAAGTTATGGTGTGACTTTGATATCCAAAAACGCCCATCTACAACATTTTGCATAATATCTCCGATGATATATTTGTCACTTTATGTAACGAAGTATATAAAAATATATAACGATTGTCAAGTTTCAATATATTTAAAAATATATAACGCTACACTACTTTTATATATTTATTGCACTACAATTAACTTTCTTGACAATATATGTAAAATAATATAAAATTAATTTAGTAATTTAGCTAAATTGCTAAATATAAGGATTTATAAATGAAAAAGATTTTCATTCCTTTATCTATTTGCGCCTCTTTAATAGCAGGCGACATAAGCTTTGACGGTCAAATTCGCCTAAGACATGAGTATTACAACGGTGTGAATGACAAATATTACGGCAACAATCCATCAAGCGGGCTAAGTGATGATGCATACCTCTTAACAAGAGTTAGACTCGGCACAACATATAAAGTAGATGATTCTCTTTTATTTAGGCTAAGCGCTCAAGACTCAAGAGCGCTCGGGTATGGTTTTGACGACATTGATTGGTACAACAAAGAGTTTATGCAAAAGCACAATCCTCAAAAAGACTATTTTGAATTTTACGAAACATATGTACAAAAAAAGATAGCAAATTTTGAGATAAAAGCCGGAAGACAAAAAATGGCTTTTGGCGACAACAGAGTTTTTGGTCCTGGAGAGTGGAGAAACTCAGGAAAATGGGTTTGGGATGTGCTAAAGGCAACTTACAAGAAGGAGAATGATTTTATATCTCTATTTTACGGTGCTACCATGCTTCACGATGAAGATAAACTAAGCACGGCACATAGACACGGCTACTACGGTTATGGAGCATATTCGCATTTTGAGTTTGGAGATTTTAAAATAGAGCCTATGCTCTTTAGCAAAGAGAACACGAAAGAAAATCTGCTCTATAACTCAATAAGTACCTATTATGCAGGAGTAAGAGCATACGGCGGAATTGGAGAAATGTTTTACGATTCGACTCTTGTAAAATCATTTGGGAAAAAAGAAGATACATCAGGATATAGTGCTACGATTGACGGCTATACCTTTATAGGTGTTTTTGGCTACAATTTAAACAAGTCGCTTAATTTTGGAGCAGAATATGTTTTTGCCTCCGGAGACAATCCAAACACAGAAAAAGTAGAAACTTACGATACTGCATTCGGCGCATCCGATTTATACTATGGACGCATGAACTTAATGCAAATTACCAATCTCATCGACTACAGCCTCTTTTCAAGCCTAAAAATAGATGATAAGTTAAAAACAAAGTTTGAATATCATAGATTTTATGCAGACAGACCTACAAACAAGTGGCTTAGCTATCAGATAGCTACGATGCAAAGTGACCATTACGGTGATGAGATAGATTTGGTAACCACATATTCACAAAGTAAAAATTTATCGTTTCAGCTCGGACTCGGGTACTTTTTTGACGGCAGCTATATAAAAGAGGCTTCACTAACAAATGCAAGTATAACAAACACCAATGCTTATTCGGTATTTACACAACTTATATACTCTTTTTGATTTTATATAAAAAAGTTGTAGTGGTGGACAAAGAGGGATTTGAACCCTCGGTAGGTTGCCCTACGGCCGCGTTCCAGGCGACTAGATTAAACCACTCTCCCATTTGTCCGTAAGCGAATTTTACCCTAAGTTGCCTAATATTTTAATAAATCGCTATAATCATATTTTTGCATATCTATATAGCATTTTTTACCTATTGTTACTATTCTTGAGTCTGTTTGTACTTTTGATTTAAATCTATCTATTATATCTTTTATCTCTTTTTTTGAGAGATTTTGACTCTTCAAATATTTTTTTAGTGAAATAAGACGGTTATCGTAAAGCGGGTTTTTATCTTCTATCTGAGCTTCTATATGCTCTTCTTTACATTCTTCTTTATATTCTGGATTTTGCAGCATATACTTTTTAGATATAGCATTTATAATGTTTTTTAGCTGCTCATCTTTATCTCTGTAAATCTGCTCAATTTTTCTTTTCTCCTCTATAAGGAGTTGCTCTTTTTGATCTCGCAAACTTCTTGTCTCTTGCTCTAGCGTATCTATTTTTTGCTGCAATCTTGCATTTTGTTCTTCCAAAAAATTTGAATATCTATCGCCACTTACCTGAGCAGGTTTATGATTTTTTGTCTCTTGAATAGATGCTTTTTTCTCATCTCTCACTACAACAAGTTTAACCCCATCTTCTACAACCACTTCCAAAGAGCCTCTTCTTATACGGTTGTGAATAGCCTCTTTTGAAATACCAAGAAAAGATGCAGCATCAGAAATTGTGAGCTTTTTCATATATTACCTCATATTTTCAAAAACAAGAGGAGATTCCCACTCCATAGAACGAATCTTAGCAATTACACTCTGCAAATCATCTATCTTTGCACCTTTAACTCTTATAGAGTCACCTTCTATCTGTGCAGTAACTTTTAGTTTTAAATTTTTTATCTCCGCAACTATTTTCTTCGCCTCTTTTGATTCTATATAATCAACTACTTTAAAAGTTGCTTTTCTTGTGTTACCGCTTGCATTTTCAACTCTTAGCTCCTCTAACACTTTAGAAGAGAGGTTTTGTTTTAAAAGTTTTGTTATAACAATGTCTTTTAGAGCATCAAGTTTGTTATCGCTTGAAGCAACTAAAACTAAGAGTTTATCTTTCTCTTTATAGTCAATCTCATAAGGCGTACCCTTAAAATCGTAACGATTAGCAACTTCTTTATCCACTGAATTTATAGCATTTTTAAAACTTTGCATATCTATTTTTGCGCTTATATCAAATGAGTACTCTTTTGCCATTCTCTAATCCTTTATAACATAGTTGTAAATTATAACATAAATTTGTGTTAGTTAAAAAATCGGGCTTCCGTCAAATCCTCCGCTAAAACCAAAAGAAGCAAAATTCGGGTCCATATAGCCAACTAAGGCACTTCTTGCTCTTAGTTTTTCTATATCTGCTTTACTTGAGATCCCCTGCGGACATACAAGCGTGCATGCATTACAAAGCGTACAATCCCAAACTCCGTTTGTTTGAATGTTATCGATTTTTTCTTTTGGATTTTGCTCTCTTTTATCGCTAACATATCTCCAAACCCTAGTTAGTGCAAACGGTCCTAAAAACTCGCTATTTACGGCATAAACTGGACAGGCACTATAACATGAACCGCACAATATACAATCACTCTGTAGTTCATTTATCTTTTGCTCTTCGTGTGTAATTAAAATGTTGTCAATATCTGCGCTTAAATATGCTTTTGCTTTTGCATTAAAACCATAGGCTTTATCCATATCCACAACCAAATCACGAATTACGGGCGCATTATTTAACGGCTCTACCAAATCTCCATCTTGCACATGGTATGAACAAGCCAAAATTTCTCTACCATTTACCCTCATTGCACAACTTCCGCAAACACCGCTTCTACATCCGCTGCTATATGCAAGTGAAGAATCTTGAGTAGTTTTTATCTCGTTTAGTACTTCAAGCAAAGTCTGGTTTTTCGCCTGAATTTCATAACAAAGGACTTCGCCTCTTTTAATATTAATCTTCATAACTAACCATCCTTTCTTCTATAATCGTATGAGCCTTAAATTTTTTATCATCCGCAGAAGGAAAATCAACTCTAAAATGCGCTCCTCTGCTCTCCTGCCTGCTTATAGCAGAGATTAAAACAAGCTCACTTAAATCCAATATATTTTTAAACTCCAAAAACTCTATAAGGTTTGTGTTATACTCTTTTGTTTTGTCGCTCACACCCATCTTAGGCAAAACTGCTTTCATCTCTTTAACTTCATTTAAGAGAGCCTGCATAGCGGATTTTTCTCTTTTTATACCGAGATTTTTATAAAAAAGTTCGCCCAGTTCTCGTTGTTTTTCATAAAAATTTATCTCATTTGAAAACTCTTTTATCTTTATAATTTGATCTTCAAAACTCTTTTTTTGCGCTGACAAATCTACTTTTTTGTCAAAATCACATATATATTTTGCTGCATTTTCTCCAGCCTGCTTGCCAAATACTACAAGCTCTAAAAGCGAATTTCCGCCAAGCCTGTTTGCTCCGTGAACTCTATGATTTGCACACTCCCCGACTGCGAAAAGCCCGTTTATACATGTTGAAGAGTTTTTATCTACTTCTATTCCGCCCATCGTATAGTGTGCTGCGGGTTTAATCGGGATGAGTTCAACAGATGGGTCAACATTTTCATAAAGTTTTGCAAGTTTTGCTTCTTGCGGAAGTTCATTTTCTATAAATTCTGTTCCCAAATGTCTGATATCTAAAAAAATATCATACCCTTTTGCCATCTCATCGTAAATAGCACGGGCTACTTCATCACGAGGCAAAAGTTCATTTATAAACCGCTCACCCTTTGAGTTAAGCAAATATCCACCTGCACCTCTAGCACTCTCGGAAATCAAAATAGAAGAGTTTTTAAGTGCCGTGGGATGAAACTGTATAAATTCCATATCGCTAAGCCTCACTCCGGCTCTGTGAGCCAAAGCGATTCCATCACCCGTCGTAGAAACCGAGTTTGTAGAATAGTCATGATAAACTCTGCTATATCCGCCCGTTGCAACTATAACGCTCTTTGCCTCATAAGCTTCAACCTCACCGCTTCTTTTGTTCAATACGCTCACACCGCAAACAAAGCTTTTGTTATTGTTATCTTTGTTTGTTATAAACTCTAGCAGATATCGCTCATTTAAAATCTCAATTCCTGCTTCTTGGCATCTGTCATAAAGGGTATGAAGAATTTTCAAACCTGTATAATCCTGTGCATAGCAGGCTCTTGGAGCATAAGCACCGCCTAGCTTTCTTTGGGCAATTTTTGACTTGTCGTTTCTGCTAAAAGGCACACCTATACTATCTAGCCATCTAATGGCATTTGGGGCTTCTTTACACATAAAACTAACTACTTGTTCATCTGCTAAAGCACTTGCGGATTTTAAAGTATTTTGTATATGGATCTCTATGCTATCGCCGCCTTCTTCCGATAATACGGCATTTATACCGCCCTGAGCCATACTAGTTTGGCTTCTTGTCGGATACTCTTTTGTTATAACCGTTACTTTTGCACCGTTTTCATATGCACTTAACGCGGCAACGAGCCCCGCTCCGCCTGCACCTATAACTATTACACTTTTCATTTTTTCACCATATTTCAATTTTCCTACGCCACAAGCGTTAGAGCATAATATCTTGCAATCCTCAAACTTCCTGCAATTATAACAAACCAAACAAACCTAAGCCTAACAACTCCTGCTACAAGTGTTAGCGGGTCGCCAATCATAGGTAACCATGAGAACAAAAGTGCGTAGTAGCCGTAACGATGTCCATAGTTATAAGACACGCTTCCTATCTTTGAAGAGAGAAGTTTTGTTTTGGTTTTCTCATAAAGCCAAAAGCCCAGAAAATAGTTCAAAATAATAGCAAGAATATTACCGCTTGAAGCAAAAATAAGCGCATTTACTTTTGACATATCGTTAGCCAAAGCCGCAATAAATGCAACTTCAGAACTAAAGGGCAAAATAGTTGCCGCTAAAAAAGCCGATAAAAAAAGTGTTATCTCAGCTATGATTTTGCTCTAAAAAAGATTTGATATTATGCACGACTCCATCGATGAGCTTTTGCCTTGCTTCAACGCTTGCCCATGCTATGTGAGGCGTTATGTAGAGGTTATCTCTATTTTTCACATTTAAGAGAGGATGGTTTTGTTTTATAGGTTCAATGCTTAAAACATCCAAGCCAAAATAGATATTTTTTTCGTCTATAATGCGTGCAACTGCCTCTTCATCGATAATTCCGCCTCGCCCAAGATTTAAAATTACAGCTCTTTCTTTACACATTAACAACTGTTCATATCCTAAAAGGTTGAGAGTCTTTTCATTTAGAGGTGCATGGATAGAGATGATGTCACATTGTTTTAAAAGTTCGTTTAGCTCTAAGCGCAGATAGTTTTTTGAGTCATTTTTACCACTTGTAGAAAAATAGCAAACCTCTGCACCAAAAGCTTGTGCAACTGCTGCAACTTTACTCCCGATGGTCCCCAAACCTATTATTCCCCATTTTTTGTCTTTTACTTCAAAAAACGGTTTTGTTATATCCGTAAAAATCTGGCTTTTTGAATAATAACCCTCTTTAACATACTCATCATAGTATTTAGAGTGTCCTATAAGATAAAAGAGCATGGAAAAAGTGTGCTGAATTACAGAATCGGTTGAATAGCCCGAAACATTTTTAACCTCAATGCCTCTTTGTTTTGCAGCTTGCAAATCAACATTGTTCATACCGGTTGCAGCCACGCAAATAAGTTTTAGCTTTGCAGAGTTTGCCATATGGGCATCAGTTATAACAACTTTGTTTGTAACTATAACAGCCGCGTTAGTTATGCGCTCTTGCGTCTCTTCTTTTGAGGTAGTCGCAAAAACTTCTACCTCGCCAAATGCATAAAAAGAGCTTAAATCGGTATCACCGAATGTAAGAGCATCGAGGATAACTATTTTCATATTGTATCTTTTATTTTTGCTATAAGCTCCCTTGCCTTTGCTAATGCTTTTTGCGCTTCATCAAACACAAGCGCAACGGCAAGTCTTCTACCTTTATGCGACTCAGGCTTACCAAAAAATCTAATAAAACTATTTTCGCTAAAGAGTGTATCATCAACATCTATAACCGGAGCATAATTATGAGACTCGGATTTAAATGCGGCACTTGCACCATCTCCGTAAAATGTAAACCCAAGCGGAAGACCAAGCACGGCTCTTAGATGAAGAGCAAACTCGCTTTGTGATTGAGTTATAAGCGTTACCATGCCGGTATCATGTGGGCGAGGAGAAACTTCACTAAAATAAACCTCATCACCTTTTACAAATAGCTCAACTCCAAAAATTCCTCTTCCGCCAAGCCCATCGGTTAATGTTTTTGCTATAATCTCTGCTTTTTGCAGTGCAATTTCGCTCATCTGCATAGGCTGCCATGAAAAAACATAATCTCCGTCTCTTTGCTCATGCCCTATTGGCTTGCAAAATACCGTTTCCTTACCGTTTCTAGCAGTTAAAAGTGTTATCTCATAGTCAAAATCTATAAATGCCTCAACTATAAGCTCACTTGCATCACCTCTAGCCTCTTTAGCAGCTTCCCAAGACTTTTCAATATCTTCTATACTTTTAGCAACACTCTGCCCGTGACCAGAACTGCTCATAACCGGCTTTATAACACAAGGAAATCCCATACGAACAGCTGCCTCTCTTAAGCCCTCAAGCGTAGTTACAAACTCATAAGGTCCTGTTTTAAGCCCCAAAACCTCAGCCGCAAATGTTCTTATGTTTTTTCTATTCATAGTTTTGCTAACGGCAGCGGCATTTGGTATAACGGTATAACCCTTATCTTCTGCCGCAAAAAGAGCATCTATGCTTATAGCTTCTATCTCAGGAAGTATGAAGTGAGGTTTTTCACGGTAAATAATCTCAAGTAGCGCATCTTTATTTTGCATATTTACTACATAGCTTTTGTGAGCTACTTGGTGTGCCGGAGCATTTTCGTATCTATCGACCGCTATGACTTCAAGCCCAAGTCTTTGAGCCTCAATGGCTACCTCTTTACCGAGTTCGCCGGAGCCTAGAAGCATAATTTTTTTTGAGTTTGATTTTAGGGGAGCAGAAAAGCGCATGATAATTCCTTCATTGATTTGAAGGAATTATAACAGAGTAGAGTTAAAACTATCGTTTTAGTCCTATTAATGTTTCAAGGAGCGTATCTGAAGTAGTAATTGTCTTACCGTTTGCCTGATAACCCCTTTGGATAATGATAAGCTGAGTAAGCGCTAAAGAGAGGTCAACATTTGATGCTTCAAGTGCTGCTGCTTGCATAAATCCTCTCCCTGCAGTTGCCGCAGTTCCTATAATCGGATCTCCTGAATTGGCGGTTTGAACATATATATTTCCACCCTCAGTCGATAGACCCTCGTTATTTGTAAATTTTGCCATACCAATCTGTGCAAGCCCAAAACTTCTACCGTTACTAAATGAACCGATTAAAGTACCGCTCTGGTCAATTCTAATACCGACCAAATCTCC
>JAUPKZ010000129.1 GCA_030837195.1 Campylobacterota bacterium | reverse complement strand
AGAAAGCCTTGTCGATGAGTGCGGCACTTATGCAACACTTCTGCATCTAAGCAAAGAGGCTCTTTATGGCAAAGTATATGATATAGCACTTGAGATATTTAACACATCTCTTACCATAACTCCCAAAATAGCCAGAAAATGCGTAAGAAGATTTGTACACAATATTCATGACGAAATAGTTAAAAAGCAACGATATGAGCTGCTTGCAAGAACAATAAGAGATTTTAAAAACCTATTTCCTATTGCAAGAAATTTACGCAGAAAACTTACTCTTCATATAGGTCCGACAAATAGCGGAAAAACTTACAATGCAATGCAAAAACTAAAAAGTGCGGATACCGGCTACTATCTTGCCCCGCTTAGGCTTCTTGCGCTTGAAGGGTATGAAGATTTAAGAGAGAGCGGCATACATGCTTCACTCATAACGGGCGAGGAACAGCTCCTTGATGAAAATGCTTCCCATATAAGCTCAACCATAGAGATGCTAAACTTTGATGTCGATGTTGATGTATGCGTTATAGACGAAGTACAGATGTTAGATGATAGAGATCGCGGCTGGGCATGGGCAAACGCCATCATAGGCGCACCTGCCAAAGAGGTCATAATGACAGGTTCGCCAAATGCCAAAGATGCCATAGTCGCACTTGCGGCTTATCTGGGTGAAGAGCTTGAAATCATAGAATTTAAAAGAAAAAATCCTCTTATACTGCTAGAAGAGCCTACTCACTATAAAGATGTAAGAAATGCGACTGCCATCATTGCATTTACCAGAAAAGATGTTTTAAAACTCAAAGGTCAATTCTCAAAAGAGTTTGATGTAAGCGTAGTTTACGGAAATCTCTCACCTGAAGTAAGAAGAGAAGAAGCAAGGCGTTTTAGAGAAGGCGAGACGCAAATACTCATAGCAACGGACGCCATTGCAATGGGAATGAATCTGCCTATAAAAACTATACTATTTTCAAAAGCAGAAAAATTTGACGGCACTATACAAAGAGGACTGCTTCCAAGCGAAGTACATCAAATCTCTGGTCGCGCAGGAAGGTACGGTCTGCATGAAGAGGGTTTTGTAGGAGCGTTAAGCGGTGATGTTTTAAAAGAAGTAAAGAAAAATTTTCACAAACAAGCAAAACCTATAACTATGCCTTTTAAAGTAATGGCAAACCTAGAACATGTAAAACTTGTAGCAAATATACTTGAAGAAAAATCGCTTCACGAGATATTGAAATTCTTTGTAAACAATATGGAGTTTAGCGGTCCGTTTGTCGCAACAAATCTTGATGATATGCTTGAAATATCTAACATGATAGATAACTACGACTTAGATATAGTTATGAAGTACCATCTCTCATGTGCACCCATTACGCTTACATCTTCATATATTCTCGGTGTTTTTGAAAGTTATCTAATATCTTTAGAGAAAAAAATAGCAATCGGCTACAATATGCCGCCGCTTTATGGTGATTTTGCGCAAACCTCAGACGAACTACTAAGAGCCGAGGATATGGTAAAAGAGATCTCGCTTTATCTATGGCTTAGTTACAGATTTAACGACTACTTTGTGGATGCACAAAGAGCAAGGGCTGCTAGAGGCATTTTAAACAAATACATAGAAAGAACTCTGCAACAGAGCCAATTAAGCGCGAGATGCAGGATGTGCGGCGCTCCTTTACCGCCAAACTCGCCATACGGCATATGTCAATCATGTTTTAGAAAAAACTATACCGGACATAGAGCAAAAAATCGAACAAAAAATTCTACGCATCATTAAGACGGTAAGCTTATGCAAAAAACAAAAAGTAATACAAAATATTTTATATGGATGATTGTTGCCATGCTATTTTGGGGTATTGCATGGACAGCCGGTAAGGTTGCGGCAGAACACTCAAATGCTCAAGTAGCGGCTTTTTGGCGTTACGGCATCTCTTTTATAAGCATAATTCCTGTTGTTTGGTATCTAAAGACTCCTCTTAAAACCGACAGAGCAGGCTTTTTGTATATGGTTGCAAGCGGTGTTCTTACCTCACTTTTCAACTATCTGTTTTTTGCAGGGCTCTCTCACGGACAAGCCGGATACGGCGGCACTATGGTTACGGCGCTTTCGCCTCTTTTTACATATATGATGTCAATAGCTATTTTTGGCACAAGCGTTTCATTCAAGCAGATAATAGCGCTATCGGTTGGTATTCTTGGGGCGCTTATGCTCTTGCGTGTTCCATATGAGGGGTTTGGATTTTTGAATATAGAGAGTTCTTATTTTCTGGGTTGTGCGATTGTGTGGTCGATTGTAACCATCATAGCTCAAAAAGGTATGCGCAAAGCCGATCCTATGTTTTATACAATGGTAGCTTTTGGCGTTACGGCTTTTATAAATATGCTTTTTGCGCTTCCTTATCATCCGTTTGATTTTAGTGCATATGACGGCATATTTTGGAGTGTTATAATTTTTATCGGGCTGGTTCCCGGAACATTCGGTATGGCTATATATTTTATATCGGCAAGCAAAGTCGGAGCGCATAAAACTGCAGTTTTTATGTTTATAGTGCCT
>JAUPKZ010000128.1 GCA_030837195.1 Campylobacterota bacterium | reverse complement strand
TTTTAATATTTGAAGTCGTTTATTGTTTACATCGGTTATATATATCTCATTATTTGGAGTTATGGAGATATCCTCAGGAAGAGAAAACTCCCCTTTTTTCTCACCATATCTGCCTAAAACCATTAAAAGTTCTCCGTTTTGGTTAAAAATCTGCATATTGTTAAACATCGTATCGCTTACATAGATATTGCCCTGCGAATCCAGCGAGATGCCTCTTGGGCTTCCAAAGCTCCCTATCTCCTGCCCCAATTGACCAAATTTTCTTATAAATTTGCCGTCTTTGTCAAGTATCTGTACGCGGTGATTCATAGAGTCTGAAATATATAAGTTGCCGTTACTTCCCACTTCCATAAAAGTAGGCTTGTTAAACTCACCGTCTCCGTTACCCCTCTTCCCTAAAGAGTTCAAAAGTTTTCCGCTAAGCGTTGTTATATGGATTTTGTCGGAGAGCGTATCCACTATGTAGAGCTTTTGCCCATCAGGACTTATGGCAAGTCCTACCGGTCTTTGCAGCTCTTTTGGTGCAATGATGTGGCTAAAGTCGCCGTCTTCTTCAAATACAAACACCTTTGCTCTTACAGAGTCGGATACATAGATATTTCCGCTTTTATCGGTTACTATATCTATGGGGTATAGAAAGCTCTCTTTATTAGAACCCTCTATTGTAAGCACTTTATGCTCTTTTTTGTCAAAAACATAAAGAACTTTTGTAGCTATATCACTTACAAAAACTCTATCTTTTTCTGCATGAGTTCCAAAAGGAGCAATGAAGGGTTTTTCATCTTCTCCGAGCAAAAAATCATACACTTTTGCAAAAAAGCTCTTTTTTATGCCACAATCTTTATAGTCTTTAACCGAAGCGACAAACTCTATCCTCGGCTCATCCGGCGGTGATGGCCAAACTAGTTTTGGTGCATTTGCACCGTACAGATGAGTGCTAAAAATCGCTAAAACTGATATATATATAAAATTATTCATCTCTTTTTACCTCTAAAATTCTCTTGTTAATTGTACTCTAAAAATAGATCTTTCATTGTGGATTGTAGCAAGAACGCTATCAACCTCGCTCTTATTATACTGATATCCCATTAAAAAAGTAGTTTTCCCCGCTCTAAAGTTTAAATTTGCATTTCCGGATTGGTCGATTGTATTGTACATTTGGCTCATTCTAGCAGAAGCATCGAATGTCCAATTATTAAAAAGACGATAGTTCATATTTGCATCTATCCTAGGATTTACGCCACTATCTACTACATCGTCATTTTTTCTACTTACATACTCTGCGCCTACTAAAAACCTGATTTTTCCTCTCATACCGAGATTAAATGAAAAATCAAGCGCTTCCATAATACTAGCTATCGAATAATCATTTTTTACTACTTCATCATCTGCGAGAGAAACATAAGTTCTCTGTGCTTGCATATATCTTGCCGTTATATTATTGCTTACATTGCTATATAGCTTTGATAGTAGGTAGAGATCAAAATTGTATCTCTGTTCCTCTTCATCGATTGAACTCATAGAGTTGTAGTAACCGCTGTCAAAATTTAGCGTAGAGTTAATAGCCGAGAGGTCTTTTTTAACTCTTGCCAATAAATCAAGATTGTATCTGTCAACACTGCTTGATGTCGGCGTATCCGCACTATTTATGGTCATCTCATATTTAGTTTCGTTTCTTTGCGCTCCAACTCTTGTCATAAGTGTAAACGGTACATTTTCAAAAAAAGTCGTTGCATAGTTATGCGTACCGTACAAGTTCAGATATGTGTTTGTCCCTTTAACAGAAGTTGCATCGTAAATATAAGCCATTGCATTTTCTGAGAGCAAAATAGTTTCTGTAAGTTTATAGTTAAATACCTGATTGATGTTTAAAGAGTCAAAAACATATTTTTCCCCTCCAAAAGAATCAGCATACTCCATCTCGGAAGCATACACGGAGAGTGAACCGTCATACTTTTCACCCTTTGGCTCCCAGTATAGATTGAAATTTGCATCTACTGTTTCACTCATATAAGTTTCATCATTTTCATAAGAAGCATTTGAATAAATCCTAAGAGCATCCGTTGCATTCCAAGAATCCGTAATACTAACGGTATCTCTTATCTGGTTTACTCCCACTACGGTGTCGTTTATATACTGCTGTTCATTCTCCAACTCACTATGTATATAGCTTGCCTGAAAATTATGATTTTTTTGTCCGTATCTTAAAGATGTGTTGTAGGTTGTAGTTTGCGACTCTTGAAGTCTGTCGCTAAACTCCGATGTAGTGTTTGTGTTCATTGCGCCGTAAGTAACCGTATATGGCTCAAAATTTATAGAGCCGTTTGCTCCTTCGCTTCTTGTTTCATAAATATAGTTTGTTGAGTAAGCGCTATAAACCGTATTTATAGGTTTTTCATATTTGTTTGCATATACTGTAAAGGGAAATTTTGTATCTTTGATAAAATTTAAATTTACCTTATAATCCTGCCCTACACTCTTTTGCTTTGACTCATAACTATCGGTTTTATAATCCTCGTTATCATACCTAAGGATACCTTCTACTATATA
>JAUPKZ010000068.1 GCA_030837195.1 Campylobacterota bacterium | reverse complement strand
GTATTTTAACACACGATGTGTGTATAAGTCAATGTAAAAACTTTTTTGTTTGATGGTTTTTTTAAGCTTGTTTACCTTACCATCTCACACCTGTGAAACCTATGGGGAACATTCATAAATTGGGGCTTTGCAGAGATTCATAGTAATATTGTGAGCACCACTTTTAAATATACGAAATAAAACTTAAACATGAGCCTTTTTATGTTTCGTAGCATCATTTTTCTTAACATTTACTACTTCGTCCAATGCTTTTTTTGCATTTACCCATCTATTTTCGGCATTAAGCATTACCAGTAAAACATCTTTTTTATCTTTTTTGCCTCTAGCGATTAAGCATGCACCGGCTTTATTTGTATAGCCTGTTTTAACTCCGACTATGTATTTATTTGCTCTTTTTAATTTATTGCTTGTATAAACATAAAATTTTCTATTTGTATTTAATGTAGAAAAACTATAACTATTTAAGTTCACTATTGAGTTAAATGTTTTACTTTTTATAGCATATTCCGTTAGTTTCATCAAATCAGATGCCGTAGTTTGATGATTTGGAGTATCAAAACCGGCAGGGTTTGAAAAATTTGTGTGTTTCATACCGATTGCTTTGGCTTTTATATTCATTTTCTCTACAAATTTATCTTTGCTATCATTACCTAAATAATAAGCTATCGAATATGCGGCATCATTCGCCGATTTTATGAGTGCGGCATGTACCAAATCTTTAAGCCTTACCTTATCTCCTACTTTTAAGTCAAGCTTCGTCGGTTCAACATCTATCATAGGCTTTGTTATTGTCACTACATCGTTCATCTTGCCGCTCTCGATAGCTAAAATAGATGTCATTATTTTTGTTAAACTTGCGGGTCTTACAATTTTTTCTTCATTTTTTTTAAAAATCGTTTTATTGCTTGAGAGGTCTTTAACTATGATAGAGTCTAGATCTTTTTCTATTTTACGAAAAACATCAGACTCAGTTTTGGCATTTAGCGGAGTTAAAATAGATAAAATAATAGTAAAAAGGTAAATAGCGTATCTCATAAAAGCCTCTAATTTTGGAAATTTAAGTTATTTAAACGATTTTAACAAAAAAATCTTAAGGTATTTTTAATTTTAGCTATTTTTGACTATAAAATTCGTGTAATGCTTCTTTAAGTCTTTTAAAAAACAGATTTTCATCCGGCAATGTTAATGCGGTATCTCTTAATTTTTCTCCCCACATAGGGTTTGGAAAGTAGTTGTCATTCTCAAATCTAGCCATAACATGTATATGAACTCGTGGAAGCATATTGGCAAAAGATGCCATATTGATTTTTGTAGGGTTGTAGTAGCTCTTCATCTCATACTCAACTATATCATAGACCTGCCAAAGCTGCAGGCGCAGCTCTTTTGGCATATCTCCAAGTTCTTTGTATGGTTCTTTTGTGAAGATTTTAAGCCAAGGGATTTGGCTTAGCTCTTTTTGGATATAAAAGTCTTTATCTTCGTAAACTACCATTTTTTTACGCTTTAGTCTCTTGCTCTGCTACGGCTTCTATCACCGCTTCTTGGTGGCCTAGAGCTGTTTTTATCTCTACTGCTGCTTGAGCGGTTTCTATCACCGCTTCCCGAGCGACTTCTCTCGCCACTGCTGTTTGAACGATTTCTATCTCCGCCACCGCTTGAATTACTTCCTCTATTGCCACGGAAAGACCCGCGACCTCTACCTCTGGAGTCGTTTCTTCTATCCGCACGATCAAGTATAGCGGCAAGTCTATCGGCAGGAATACCTATATGATTTGGTCCTTGGATTGTTTGTTTGTCAAGAATCATCGAAACAAGTTTAAACATTATCGTCTCTTCATCAATATCTTCTTTTAACAAATCAAGAATTTTATGTGCTTCATCATAAATATGCTGATCTTCAATATTTTTTACGATATTTTGCAAATTAAGCGCTCTTAAGTCATTTTTACTCGGCACAAAAGCGTGAGTCATAGTTGTTCCCACTTTTGCCTTTATACGCTGAAGCTCTTTAAATTCAAGAGGCGTTAAAAGTGTAATAGCTTTACCTTTTATACCTGCCCTTCCCGTTCTGCCTATTCTATGAACATAAGATTCAGGATCAAAAGGAATATGGTAATTAAATACATGAGAAATATTGTCTATATGTATGCCTCTAGCTGCGACATCCGTTGCAACAAGAACTTTTACACCGTTACTTTTAAAGTTTTTTATAACTGTTTCTCTTTGTCTTTGTTCCATATCGCCATGAAGCCCGTTTGCAAGATATCCGGCGCTTGAGAGAACATTTGAGAGTCTGTCAACTTCACTTTTGGTTCTACAAAATACTACCGATTTTGTACATTCCTCACTGTGCATTAAGCGGATGATAGCATCATCTCTCTCGCTCTCCTCTATAACATAGTACTCTTGTGCAATATCTGTATTTGTAGTCTCACCTTTTGTTATGCTTACAAACTCCGGATTGTTAAGAATTCTCTCTGCCAAAAGTTTAATCGGCTTTGGCATAGTTGCCGAGAAAAGAAGTGTTTGGCGAGTCGTAGGAAGATAAGAAAATATCTCATTGATATCATCTAAAAATCCCATATCAAGCATTTCATCCGCTTCATCCAAAACTACTATTTGAGGAGCAAAGTTTTTTACAAGGTCTTTTTTCAAAATATCAAGAAGACGCCCAGGGGTTGCAACTACTACGCTTGCGCCTCTTTGAATAAGGTCTATTTGTCTGTTATAAGAGCTTCCGCCATATACGGTAACCGTTCTAGCACCTATATTTCTTCCATATTTATAGAGTTCATCGCTTACTTGCGTAGCAAGCTCACGAGTCGGAGTAATAACCAATATACCGACACCGTCGTTAGGATTGATATTATTAAGTGCAGGAAGCCCGAAAGCCGCAGTTTTACCTGTTCCCGTATGAGCCTGACCTACAATATCGCGACCCGCTAAAACAAATGGAATCGCTGCTGCCTGGATTGGGCTTGGAACCGAAAATCCGGCATCTTTGATACTCTGGAGTATCTCTTTTTTTAAACCTAAATCATCAAATGTGATGATTTTTTCTACATTTTGTGCATTTTCTTGCATCATTTTCCTTTTAAATAGGAGATGATACAAGCATGCCGCTAACGGCAAGGCACCTTCCCCTAAAATATTTGGCGAATTATACCCAAATTTTATTAATTTTTTATTGAAATAAATTATACTTAAAATTATTTAAGTTTATATTGTGTAAAAGCGGTACTAATGTCTATAATTTTAAATGTAGAAAATTTATTATAATTTTATTATATAATACCAAATACAACTTTATGTCATAAATATTAGGAATATTACTTTATATGCAAATACAGACACGATTTAGTTATGAAAAAACTTGGAGCGACACATCTGAGAGAGATCTGCTTCTTATTATAGAAAAAGAGATTGGAGATGCGGATCCAAAAGGCACGCTTGAGTATATCAAAGAGGTTACGGCAAAAGACAAAGTCATAACGGTCGGCAGTTGCAAATTTAGAAAAAAACAAGGTTAAACAAATGATGTATGAGATAACAAAACTTATTCTTCGTCTAAGCGTCGGTATAATGATGCTTTTTCACGGTCTCCATAAAATCGTCCACGGTATAGGCAGCATCAAAGCTATGGTTGTCGCAGCCGGTTTTCCTGAATTTTTAGCCTATGGAGTTTATGTGGGAGAAGTAGTTATGCCTGTACTTATTATACTAGGAGCTTACGCCAGAGCGGCATCTCTTGTTTTAGCGCTAAATATGGCAACGGCAATTTTTCTGGCTTACGGCAAAACTCTATTTTCACTCACCGAACACGGCGCGCCTGTTTTTGAACTTCCTTTTTTATATCTTGTTATGTCGCTTTTAATATTTGTTTTTGGAAGCGGAAAATACGCGCTAAATAGCAAGTAACACTTAGCAAATGAAGCTAAAAAATCATGGATGAGGCACTTTAATCTTAGAGTTTAAGCTCCATCCTATAGCTATCATAAAGAGTAAAACAAAGTATGCGCTAAGCGAAGCATAAATAGTTAAAAGATAAACAAGCCATAGCAAAATCGCACCAAGAGGAGTAGGAACACCCGTAAAATATTTACTTACCTCTCCTGCATCGGAGTTTATATTAAACTGAATCAATCTTCTAAGTCCGCTTATAACATAGTAAATGCTCACGACTCCCGCCGCAAACGACCATATACCAGAAAAACTTCCGCTATAAACAGCCTGAAAGATAAGAAATACCGGAACAAGAACAAAACTCAAAAAGTCTGCAAAACTATCAAGCTGTATGCCAAACTCGTTTGAGAGATTGTACTTTCTTGCAATTTTACCGTCAAATATATCAAAAGCGCCGCCTATCCATGCCAAAATAATTGCCAAAAAGAAGTTGTTTTGCGTTATAAAATAGGTTGCTAGAAGACCTGCAGTTATATTTACAAATGTAAATAGGTTTGCAAGATTGAAGTGTGATGTGCTTGTAAATAAAAATTTCATCTAATTCCTTCCGTTATTGTGAAATTATATCAAACAAAAGAGTTAAAAAAATAAATTTTAATAATAAATTAATCTCTAAAGGATTATCATATAAAAAGACAAATATTGTCTGATTTCAAAAAGTATAGAAATACGAGGGGGGGGGTAATCTTGAGTTTATTAAATAATTTTAAGATAAAAAGCGTTTTAGTCGGAGTAGCAACAGTTGTAATGGCTGTGTTAGTCTCTTCTACTATGGTTAACTATAGCAGTATCAGCACAATAGAAACGGAAGCAAAAGAGCAATCAGAAGAGATTTTGCCAAATCTATTTGATTTTACGGAATTGCGTTTTAATGTCGTACAGATACAACAATGGCTAACGGATGTTTCCGCAACAAGGGGACATGAAGGGTTTGATGACGGTTTTTCGGAGGCAGAAAAATATTTTGCAAAAGCAAACGCTACTACGGATAAATTGATACAAACACATAAAGCACTTCATGAAGATGCGGTAGTAAAAGAGCTTGAAGTTTTTAAAAAAGATTTGCAAGAGTACTACGACATTGGTGTATTGATGGCAAAAACCTATGTAAAAGAGGGAGCGACGGAAGGCAACAAGATGATGGAGAAGCTTGATCCTTTTGCCCAAAAACTCTCATTAGAGTTGGAGAAATGGGTAGATGAGCATAAAAAAGAGTATGATGAGGCTTCTGCTGAAATAAATCATAATATAAGCGATTCTAAAGTACAAAACTTAACGATTTCTATCGTGGTTATGTTGATTATCTTAGCCGGCTTCGGAATCATCAACACCATTTTAAGTTCAATAAAAAAGATAGAAGCTTATCTTGAACAACTCTCAAAGCTAGATTTTACGACAAAACTGCATGTGGACGGCAAAAATGAGATAGCTGCTATTGCTAAAAATTTATCGGATGTTATTGACTCGCTAAAAGGGTTGATAGCAGAAGCAAAAAACTCTTCAAGCGAAAATACATCTATTTCGTATGAGCTCTCTACAACTTCAAATATAGTCGGTAAAAAGATTGAAGACATTATGCAGATTGTAAACAAAACAAGCCAAAGAGCAAGAGATATCAGCGAAGAGATAGAATCAACGATTGAAAATGCCAATATCAATAGCAGAAGCTCTGCAAAAGCAAATGCAAACCTTGATGAAGCCACAAAAGAGATTATGCGTTTAACTGCCGATGTTCAAAGGACTGCAACTGCCGAAGTTGAAATTGCAGAAAAAATAAACCATCTAAGCCAAGAGGCAGAACAGGTAAAGAGCGTTTTAAATGTTATAGCAGACATTGCGGACCAAACAAACCTCTTAGCGCTTAATGCAGCAATTGAAGCTGCAAGAGCGGGTGAGCACGGAAGAGGATTTGCCGTTGTGGCGGATGAAGTGCGAAAACTAGCCGAGAGAACACAAAAAAGCCTTGTAGAGATACAATCAACCATAAATGTTATAGTGCAGTCTATTATGGATGCAAGCGGACAGATAAATGAAAATTCCCACCATATGCAAAATTTGGCAGATGTTTCATCCGGAGTAGAGCTAAAAATCACTACAACGCTAGATATTATGCACAATGCAGCCGATGCCAATGAAAAAACGGTACTTGAATATCAAAAAACAGGAAAGCTTGTCCATGACCTCTCATCCGAGATGGGTAGTGTAAGTGAGATAGTGGCTTCAAATGCAAGAAGCGTTGAAGAGATAGCATCCGCAGCAGAGCATTTAAGCAATATGACAGATCTCTTAAATAATAAAATGGAACAATTTAGAGTTTAACAATTAAAAAAAGGGGAAGAGATGAATAACTTTGTGAAAGCAAGCGTTATTTTCGCTATTGCATTTCCGATTGTTGCGTCTGCAGAAGAAGCATTATCGGTAGAGCAAAAGAGTGTTTCAAACATAAATGAAATGTTTGAAGAGGGTAAAATTTCGGGTGAAATAAGATCTATGTATGCAGGCTATGACATAAAAACCGGCAGTGACGATATTTACGCTACCGCAATAGGCGGACACATAAAATACGAGTCTGCGCAACTGCACGGTTTTAGCGTCGGAGCGGCTTTTGCGCTCTCGCACGACATAGGTTTTGCAACCGGAGATGAAGGCATCAAACAAAATCCTGAGCTTTCATCATCAAGTGGCGAATATACGACGCTTAGTCAAGCATATTTAAACTATGCAAGCGGAGATTTTAATCTCCGTGCAGGAAGACAACTTATAGATACGCCTTTGGCAGATAGTGATGATATAAGAATGATAGCAAATACTTTTGAAGCTTACATTGCTACTTATTCAATTTCAAACTTTAGCTTTATGGCAGGTAATCTTCAAAGCTGGCAAGGTTATGATGCAGGATTGGATGATGAGTGGGTTAATGCGGGAGAAGACGGAACATGGTTTGGCGGCATCTCTTATGCAGATGATTTTATAGCGGCAAGCGGCTGGTACTACAACATTACCAAACTAACAAATGCCTCTTATGCAGATTTAATCCTTAATTATGAAGTAAATAGCGACATTTCCGTCGCTGCAGGAGTTCAATACTTAAATGAGCGCGAAGTAAGCAGCAGTGGCGTAAAAGCTGATATCTACGGAGCAATGGCAGAACTATCCGCATACGGCATAACACTCGGTGTAGCTTACAACAAATCAGAAAGAGAGACCAATAAAGGCAGTTTTAGCGGCTTTGGCGGCGGAGCGCTCTTTACAAGTATGGATACTATGATTTTGGATGAAATCACACCCGATCGCGACTCAGAAGCAATAACGGGAAGTATCGGGTATGAAATAGATGATTTGACTCTTGTATATGCTTACGGGGATTTTAAAGGTGATGCGGACGGAGCAGGCACAAAAGCACACATAGTAGAACAGAATATAGGAGCAGAATATAGCGTTATAAAAGACAAACTTCTGCTTCGCGCTATTTATGTTGAGCAGGAAGACAAAGAGAGCTTGGCAAAGACAGACTTCGACTGGAAGCGATTAGAGTTTATGGCTTCTTATCTATTTTAGTTTAATAACCATTTAAGATGATATTCATTATCATTATAAAAAAGAAAAAAAATGGTTGATAATACAGAAACTAAAAAACAAAAGAAATTAAGTGATTGCAAAAAGTCTTGTATAGCAAGGGTTATTAAATTACATGCGGATGCAGAACTCAAACGAAGGCTTATATCGTTTGGGGTTATGAAAGATGCTATTATAGAAGTTTTAGAATACGCTCCCGCAAAAAGCACTATAGAGATAAAAATAGGCAAAACAAGGCTTGCCTTAAGAGCACAAGAAGCAGACTTGATAGAGGTTGAAAAAATATGAAAAAAAGCCCTAAAAGCTGCCCTATAACGGCAAAACACATTAAAGTAGCTCTTGTCGGTCAGCCAAATGTCGGCAAGAGTATGCTCATAAACTCCATCTCAAACGCACATCTTCATGTAGGAAATTTCACGGGCGTGACGGTTGAGAAAAGCGAAGTGCTATTTGACTATAAAGAACACCATTTTACGGTAGTAGATCTCCCCGGAACTTATGCACTAAACGACTACTCCATTGAAGAGAGGGTAACAACCGAGTACCTTTTAACACAACATTACGACTTGATTATAAATGTGGTTGACTCTACAAATCTGGAAAAAAATCTTCAATTAACCGCCGAACTTATGAGTATCGGCAAAAAAATGGTAATTGCCCTCAATATGAGCGACGAAGCGCAAAAAGAGGGTATTGAAATTGATGAAAAACAGATGTCTCTCATACTTGGCATAACTTGCATCAAAGTATCCGCCGCTACAAAAATGGGTATAAAACCACTTATAGAATCTCTCATCGACGCATTTGAGAACGATGTTATCCAAAATAAGCTTCTCTTTAGCGAGGCAGTTGAAGAAGAGATATCTATAATAGAAGAAAATTTAGCAAAACACAAATATGAAGATGACAACTCGCATAGAAATATAGCCATAAACCTA
>JAUPKZ010000127.1 GCA_030837195.1 Campylobacterota bacterium | reverse complement strand
TATTAAAGTCTATTTACTTGCTTAGTTTTCAATGATCTCAAACCCTACAAAACCTAAACCTTAGGTCTTTCCTGTTTGTGGATGGGAATTATAGAGAAAATGCATTTAATTGTCAATAGTTTTTGCTTTAAATTTGTAAATTTTATGCTAAATGTTTAGATTTTGGAATATTGGCTGTGATGATAAAATCACAAGATACTATTATGTTGCTATCTATTAACTCTTTGTATATAAAATTTCTCTATATACATATATAAGATATTGTATTGGATGCCCTACTTGATTGACAAATTAAAGCAGGGGATTCTTATATAACACTCTAAAGGGAGACACATGGGACTTTATAATCGTGATTATGCAAGAGGTAATGCTTCTGCTTATAGTAATTCATATGCTAAAAGCGATGCACAAATTGTCTCTTTTGTTAAAGAAACATATAAACTTTTTGCCGCATCAATGATGGCAGGTGCTGTAGGCGCATATGTAGGTGTACCGCTGGCAGGAACTATAGCTTCTTATTTTTGGCCGCTTTTTGCATTAGAAATCGGTCTTTTAATAGGATTGCATTTTGTAAAACATAAGCCTGGTATTAATCTAGCTGTTATGTTTGGTTTTGTATTTATGACTGGGCTTATGCTTGCTCCGCTTCTTGCAAAAACGCTTGGACTTAGCGGTGGAGCTGCAATTATAGGAAATGCGTTTGCAATGACTTCATTCATATTTGGCGCAATGAGTTTTTATGCAATTAAAACAACAAAGGATTTTTCAGGATACGGCAAGCCGCTTATGATTGCTTTACTTGTAATTGTCGGCTTTTCTATAGTAAATATTTTTATGGGTAGTCCGCTTTTATCGGTTATTCTATCGGGTGCTATCGTTGTACTCTTTAGTATTCTTGTAACATATGACACTCAGAATATTATAAAAGGCGCATATGAAACACCGATTGACGGTGCAATTGCACTATATTTGGATTTTTTAAATATATTTACATCTCTTTTACAACTCTTTGGCATATTCGGCAATGACGAATAAAGAGCTTTCACCCGAGCTTTATCGGGTGATTGATGCCAACCTTAATCGCCTAAGAGAAGGTATAAGGGTTGTTGAAGATATCATTAGATACAAAGACAATAATAAAGATATAGCCTCAAAACTAAAACTACTCAGACATCAAGCCCAAATCAAAGAAATCACAAAACTACTTCAAAATAGAGATAGCATAAATGATGTGTTACGCACTACCATCAAAAGTGAACTTAACCGCATAGATATAAATTCAATTATAATTGCCAACTTTAAAAGAGCCGAGGAATCATCTAGAGTGCTTGAAGAGCTATTTAAACTTCACAACATAGAGTATAGTGAAAATTTTAAGTATATAAGATATGAGCTTTATGCACTTGAAAAAGAGGTTGTTTTAATGGGAATTTAATTAAGAGAAGAAATGATTTGGCTTTATATGCCAAATCATTTTTATTTATTGTAGTGTATTGTTATTATAAACCAACATCAAATTCTGTGTAAGCTCTTGCCACATTTACATTGTGTAACAAATCATAAAGAGCCTTGTCTTTGAACTCTTCTAAAGGTACTGCTTCTACAATTCCTGTTTCATCGACACCATCATCCATTGCTTTTTGTACTCTCTCTTTCATTAGAGTAAAGTAAAGTTTATACTCATCAGTAGCAGTTTTATCTATGATAAATCCATGCCCAGGAATAAGCGTAGTCCACGGTTTTGAATTGATAGCCTCAATAGCAGCAAGCTGTCCAACAACAGATCCGTCTCTGTTTGATGTAACTCTTCCGTTCATTACGATATCACCCGTTAAAGCCAATTTATTTTTAGGCATATACACGAAGTAATCTTCGATTGAGTGAGCATTTCCTACAGGTATATACTCAAAATCAACACCGTCAACAGTTAGTTTTATAGGCTCTTTATACCATTTATCAACATGAATAACCTTTGTTCCTCTAATAGCATTTTCGCTTAGAGTTTTAAACATTCTTGATTCAGTTTCACCGACATGATAATTCTTATTGATTGACTCAGGTCCAACGATTTCAGCTCCGTGAACTTCTTTATAATAGTTGTTTCCTAACCAATGGTCATCATGCTCATGGCTTAATAAAATGTGTTTTACAGGAAGATTTCCCGCAACTTTACTAACAGCTTCATATGCTTGTTTTGCATATATATAAGACGGTCCTGTATCCCAAAGAATATAACCCTCATTACCTTTAATATAGCAAGTATTTACCATATTTCCGCCATTTTCTTTTGTCGGAATTTCAAGTGCACCAAAGAAGCACCAAACATTTTCACTAACTTGTTTTGGTTCCAACTTATAATCAAAATCCGGAGTTGCAGTACTCTCTTTTACAGGAGCTTTGGTCTCAGAAGCTGTAGTTTCTGACTTTGAACTATCAGAAGAGCAAGCACTCATCATCGGAAGCAATGCAATCATAGAGACTACTAGCGGATTTGCTATTTTTTTTAACATACGATTCCCTTTGTTTAAATTTATTCTTTAAAAAGAATAGAGCTTATAAGCA
>JAUPKZ010000014.1 GCA_030837195.1 Campylobacterota bacterium | reverse complement strand
AAGCAAAAGGCAGAAGAGCGATAACTAAGTATGCATTGCTAGATAGTAGCGCTTAGGTATTGACTGACTTATCGTATTGTGATAATATGTCAATATGATAAAATCTTTTAAATGTAAATATACAGAGCAACTTTTTGAGGGTAAATACCAGAAGAAATTTTCTGCGTCTGTTAATAATGTCGGCAAAAGAAAACTCGATATGCTTGAAGCATCGTTTGATGAGAGCGATTTAAGAGTTCCTCCTTCAAATCATTTTGAGTATTTGAAGGGCGATTTAAAAGGTTTTTGCAGTATCAGGATAAATGAGCAGTTTAGAGTGATTTTTAGATTTGAAAATTACAATGCTTATGATGTATATATTGATGATTATCACAAATAAAGGAGCATAAAATGCAAGCAATAAGACCAAGCACACACCCAGGTGTTATTTTAAGAGATGAGTTTGCTCTGCCTCTTAATCTCACCCAAGCCCAATTGTCGCATGACTTAAATGTAGGCATTAAGACGCTTAGCGAGCTATATAATGAAAAAAGAGGCATAACTTCTTTGATGGCTCTAAAACTATCGGAGTATTTCGGCACTACGCCACAGTTTTGGCTAAATTTACAAAATAATTATGATTTATACAAAACTTATGAAAAAGAGAAAGAAAATATACAAAACATCACACATAGAGTTGCGTAAATGATAGATATAAAGAACAGCACATCCATAGCCATAGGCGGTTTTGACGGTATGCACATCGGGCATCAAGAGCTTTTTCGTTCTTTAGATGAGAGAGGCACTATCGTCGTTATCGAGACGGGTTATGCAAATCTAACTCCAAAAAAAGAGAGGGAGCATTTTAGCCATTTTCCTATCCTATATCTTGAGTTAGATACCATTAGGCATTTAAGCGGAGAGGAGTTTGTTGCTTTTTTAAAAGAGAAGTTCCCAAAACTCAAAAAGATAGTTGTAGGGTATGATTTTCATTTCGGAAAAAATAGAAAATACTCGCATAAAGATTTAAAAGCTCTATTTGAGGGAGAGGTAGTAGTAGTGGATGAGGTTTCTCTTCACGGTGACTCAGTCCACTCTCACAAGATAAGAGCAAAGCTGCAAATCGGAGATATAGATGGAGCTAACGCTTTTTTAGGGCATAATTACACCATTAAAGGTAAAGTAGTATCTGGACAAGGTATAGGCAAAAAAGAGCTCGTTGCAACCATAAACATAGAAGCAAAAGAGTTTTTGATGCCAAAAGAGGGCGTTTACGCAACACTCACACGCATAGACGATGAGGAGCATTTTCACCCGTCTGTCTCTTTTGTAGGGCATAGAGTTACAACAGACGGCAGTTTTGCGTTAGAGAGCCATATACTTGATGGCGAGGTGTCATGTAAAAAAAGAGTAAGTATCTCTTTTGTTCACTTTATAAGAGAAAACAAAAAATTTGACTCGTTAGATGAGTTAAAAAAAGCAATAAAAAAAGATATATTAATCGCTTCAAAGGAGCTAAAATTTCTACAACTATAATAAACAAAGACAGAGAATATCTGCAAAGCGTACAGGATATAGGCTTTAAATTTTATCAAAATGAGAGAGATTTCGTAGTAGATGAAGTACCTATGGGAGAGTTTTTAGGAAGAGGAAACTATCTTATACTAAAGGTGCAAAAAGTTGAGCTTACAACTTGGGATATGATAGCTATATTTGCGGAGCATTTGGCAATCCCTGCCCAAAAAATAGGTTATGCAGGGCTTAAGGACAAGCACGCGACTACAACTCAATATATCTCGCTTGAGTCAAAGCATGAGAGAGCACTTCATAATTTTCAACATAAACAGATAAAGATTTTAGAAAAAACAAGACACTCTCATTCCATAAGAATGGGGGATTTAAAAGGTAATAGGTTTAGCATAAACCTTTATGGAGTCAATGCTATAGAGAGCGGCAAGATAGAAAAAATTGCCAGAAAAATAGCAAAAAGCGGGCTTCCAAACTATTTTGGATATCAGAGATTCGGCTATGATGCTTCAAGTGTAGCTCAAGCACAAGAGATGGTAAAGGGTGAGATATTTATAGAGGATGCTAAGCTTAAAAGTTTTTTGATTTCCGTGTATCAGAGTTACTATTTTAATGAGTGGCTGCGAGATAGAGTTATTTTGAGCAGAGAAAAAAATGCGTCTGAATTTTTGCTCTTAAGCGGAGATGTTTATATCTCAAAAGATGGCAAACTCTTAACTTTAAAAGAGATTCCATCAAAAGATGTGACATCTAAAAAGCTTACTCCTACCGGGCTTCTGTGCGGCAGAGATGTATTTCGTGCAAAATATGATGCAAGCGAGATAGAGAAAAAATATGATGATGAATTTTTGCAAGAGAAGGGGCATAGAAGAGAAGCTCTTGTTTATCCTAGTGACATAGAGTGTAACTACAATAAGAAAGATAGTGCATTAAATATCTCTTTTACTATGCCAAAAGGCTCTTATGCAACCGTTTTTTTAGAGAGTATTGCAGGAAAAAACTATAGTGCAAAAGATGTAAAAGAGACAAAATAAAAAAAATTATCTAAAAAGTGTATTTTATTATGAAAATTTAATACAACTTTCAATATAATTGCGCAACTTTTATGAGACAAGGGAGTACACCTATGGGTGAATTGTTCACATTTTTTGGTCTAATTTCTCACGATAAGACCTTTATCTATCTTACACATATGCTACTAACTGCGGGTATCGCGTTAGTGCTTGTAAAGATGGCAATGTCAAACTTAAAAATGGTTCCAACTGGAGCACAAAATGTAATGGAAGCATATATCTCAGGCGTTCTTAAAATGGGAACGGATGTTATGGGGCAAGAAGCTGCTCGCCGTTATCTTCCGCTTGTTGCTACTATCGGTCTGTTTGTAGGTATTGCAAACCTAATCGGTGTTGTTCCGGGCTTTGAGGCTCCGACTGCATTTTTAGAGTTTGCATTTACTCTAGCAGTTACCGTATTTATATACTACAACTTTGAAGGTATCCGCCGCCAAGGTATCGTAAACTACTTCAAGCACTTTTTAGGACCTGTTTGGTGGTTATACTGGTTGATGCTTCCGATAGAGATAGTTTCTCACTTTTCTCGTTTAGTATCTTTAAGCTTCCGTCTTTTTGGAAATGTTAAGGGTGACGATATGTTCTTAATGGTTATCTTAATGCTTGCACCGTGGTTACTTCCTATGATCCCATATGCACTCTTGACTTTTATGGCATTCTTGCAAGCATTCATTTTTATGATGCTTACTTATGTTTATATCGGCAGTGCTATTGCTGTTGAAGAACATCATTAATTAGGCGTTTATTTATCAACACCCTTATGCAAAAAGAGAAATTCGATAGAATTGTAAGTTTTTTGTTAGGGGCGTCATGGGCGATAGTCATTTTTGGTGCGCTCATAGTTTTTCAACTCTTCTCTTTTCTTGGTTTTTCCCTCTCTCTTTTTATAGCCGTAACTTTTGTAGTCGTATCGCTTTTTTTGATTTTACTTCTTGATGCTTTTGTTATTCATAGAGAAAGTTTTTATGAGACAAAAAAACAGACTGAACTTTTAGAAAAGATCCACTCTGAAATTATTAAGTAATATAAATACAGAGGCAAGGTTTTCTTTTTATGTAACTTAAAAGCATTATTGGGTAAAATCCAACTTATTTTGTCATTTTTTACCTAAGGAATGTTATGTTTGAGATTATTATAGGGCTTGAGGTTCATGTTCAGCTAAATACAAAAACAAAACTTTTTTGTTCATGTCCGACAAGCTTTAACCATAAGCAAAATGTAAATACCTGTCCGACTTGTTTGGCACTTCCCGGAGCATTGCCTGTTTTAAATAAAGAGGTTTTGCATAAGTCTATAATGCTTGGAAAAGCAATAGATGCTAAAATAAATCAAACATCATATTTCGATAGAAAAAGCTACTTCTATCCCGATAGTCCATCGGCTTATCAGATTACACAGTTTTATACTCCAATTGTCGAACATGGGAAGCTTCGTATCGACTTTGAAGACGGCTCTCATAAAACTATCCGTATAAACCGCGCACATATTGAAGCGGATGCAGGGAAAAATATACATGACGGTCCTATTTCAAAAGTTGATCTAAATCGTGCGGGAACGCCACTCTTAGAGATTGTAAGCGAACCTGATATGCGTAGCGCGGAAGAAGTGGTACTTTATCTAAAGAAGCTCCACTCTATCATTCGTTATCTGGATATAGGCGATGCAAATATGCAAGAAGGCTCATTTAGAGTGGATGTGAATGTTTCCATCCGCCCAAAGGGCGATGAAAAACTCTATACTCGCGTCGAGATAAAAAACATCAACAGTTTTAGATTTATCCAAAAAGCTATTGAGTTAGAGGTAGAGAGGCAGATAGAGGCGTGGGAAGACGGGGTTTATGATAAGGAGATTTTTCAAGAGACGAGGCTTTTTGACCAAGTAAAGCAAGAGACTCGCTCTATGCGCGGAAAAGAGGAAGCGGCTGATTACCGTTATTTTCCGGAGCCTGATTTACTAAAAGCAGTCGTAACCGATGAGATGATGGCAGAATTTAGTGTTATTCCTGAATTGCCTGATGAGAAGATGGATAGATTTATCAAAGAGTACGGCATGAGCGAGTACAATGCGAGTGTTATCACATCTGCAGTAGAGATGGCACACTATTTTGAGACTATGATGGAAGAGGGTATAAGTGCTAAAAATGCCATCACTTGGCTTACGGTTGAGCTATTAGGCAGATTTAAAGGCGATATAAATATCTCAAACTCTCCTGTTAATGCAAAAACTTTAGGATTTTTAGTAAAAAGAATAGAAGACGGTACTATAAGCGGTAAAGCAGCTAAAGAGGTTCTCGATTATTTGATGGAGAACGAGAGCAATGTCGATAGTGTTATAGAAAAACTTGGTCTTAAGCAAGTAAGCGACAGCAGTGCGTTAGAAGCTATTTGTGATGCGGTTATTGCAGCAAATACAGATAAAGTAGCGGAGTATAAAAGCGGAAAAGATAAACTCTTTGGTTTCTTTGTGGGGCAGGTTATGAAAGAGTCAAAAGGAAGTGCAAATCCACAAAGCGTTAATGAGATACTAAAAATAAAGCTTGGATAGATGAATTTTTTAAGACGCCGAATTGTAGATTTTGCCTATTTTTTAAACACGGCGGATGCATATCAGCGCAAAAAGCAATTTTTTTACAATTTGCTAGAAAATAATAAGTTTGGTCATAAAAAATATTTCGATTTTTTTATGATAGCACTTATATTTTTTAGTGTTGCCATCTTGATAGTAGAGGTAAAATCGGATGTGCCGGAGTATGTAAAATTTTTTAATGTTTATGTAATCTCTATAATCTTTTTAGTAGAGTATCTTCTTAGGCTTTGGACAAGCAGTAGTGTAAGCGAAGTCATTATAAACTACAGCGAACACGATACTATGCTTGGAAGAAAATTTAACCTCTTTAGAGCATTTCTTAAAATAGTAAAAACAAAATTTGAGTTTATACTATCTCCTCAAGCTCTTATTGACCTTCTTGCGATTTTGCCGTTTTTTCATGAGTTAAGACTTCTTAGGCTTTTTGTTCTCTTTAGAGTATTTAAGCTATTTAGATATACGGCAAGGTTTAGAGTCTTTATATCTGTACTCTCAACTAAAAAATTTGAATTTCTAATTCTTTTAATGTTTGCTTCTATAGTTATATTTGTCTCATCCGTTTTGGTTTATGTTATGGAAGCAAATAACCCAAAATCACCTATAAATACTCTTTTTGATGCATTTTATTGGTCGATTGTAACAATTGCAACGGTCGGCTACGGCGATGTTGTAGCCGTCACTACTGAGGGGCGAATCGTTGCCATATTTGTTATAATCGCAGGAATTTCCGTAATAGCTTTTACTACATCCATAGTCGTATCGGCATTTAGCGAAAAGCTAGATGAGATACGAGAGATGAAAACTATTGACGATATAAGAACATTAAAACATTTTTATCTGATATGCGGTTATGAGAGTGTTGCAGCAGAGGTTGCCTCTAAATTAAAGAGTGATAATTTGACAATAATTGTTTTAGACGAAAGCCAAGAGAGAATAGCAAATGCAAAAAAAGACGGACTTATAGCTCTTAACTATGACCCCGGAAATGTTGAGAGCTATAAAAAAACAGGCATAGATTTTGATATGCAGGTAAAATCTGTTTTATGCCTAAGAGAGAGTGATGTCGAAAATGTCTATACAACTTTAACGGTTAGGTCTTTGAGTAAAAAAGTAAATATTACTTCTCTTTTGATGGATGATATAAATAGAAAAAAATTAAATTTTGCGGGAGTTGATGAGATACTGTATCCAAAAGGGTTGGTTGGGCTTATATCAAAAGAGCTTATCGGACGACCTGTTGCTTTTGAAGCTATACATGCTCTAAGAAACGACTACTATGGCGTAAATATTGAAGAGATACTTATTGACGGAAGGATCAATGAAAACATCCATTATGTCGGTGAGCTTTTAAATGCTAATTTTAAAATAGTGTTGCTTGGAATATACAAAAAAGATAAAAAAAGATTTTTTTTCAACCCTCTTAAAGATACAATGCTTGAGAGCGGCGATTATCTTTTGGTTATAGGCAAAGGTACTTTTATAAAAGAGTTTGAGAGATATCTGCATAAAAAGAGTAGGGTATGAAGAGTAAAGTCGCATTAATTTTCGGTTATAATGATTATGCACTTGAGATTGCTAAAAATATAAAACATAATTACAAAGAAGTCTATTTATATAGTCTAAAGAGCCAAGAAGATAGCTATAAAAACTCTTCCGAATTTGAGATAAGAAGCTTTGATCTAAGTGATAAATGGGGCGATATAGATGAATTTGTCGATTTTGAGAGTTCAATTGCGTTTTGTGTGTTAGAAGATAGCGCCGAGAATATATTTTTAACTATTTCGCTTCGTTCCGTTTTTCAAAATCTAAACATCATAGCACTTTCAAATAATA
Source organism: Campylobacterota bacterium (assembly GCA_030837195.1). Taxonomy (GTDB): domain Bacteria; phylum Campylobacterota; class Campylobacteria; order Campylobacterales; family Sulfurimonadaceae; genus Sulfurimonas. Next base: position 24,369 of record JAUPKZ010000014.1, on the reverse strand, counting down.
AAGAGACTGCAAACAAGTTAAAGATGGCAGGTGCAAATAGAGTTATTCCTCTTGTGCAAACAACGGCGGAGATGATAAGCGAAATGATGGAAAAGCCTATAGTAAAAGAGGTGTTTCACAATATACTTTTTGAAAATAGCGACTTGAAAATAACACAAATCAAAATGTACAAAAAAAGTATCTATCTGGGTAAAAAGATTTCTGATTTGGATTGGGAAAGACACGGCATTATTGCACTTTCTATTGTGTTAGAGGGCGGTAGAAATGAGTTTATCTATGCATCAAAGATAAAAAACTATACGGTTAAAGAAGATGATGTGTTTGTCGTAGTCGGATATGAGAGAGATATTTTGGAGTTTGAAAAACGAATAGGGAGTGATGTGTGACTAAAATAGGAGTAATCGGAGCCGGAAAATGGGGGGAAGCTCTTGCTTTTGCTCTGAGTGAGAAGTGTGAAGTTTTTATAACCTCAAGAAAAAAAAGAGATATGAAAAACTTTATATCTCTTGAAGAGATTTTGGAGTTAGAGTATCTTGTTATCACTATTCCGGCGCAGCAGATATCTTCATGGCTAAGAGATAATTTTATATATAAAAACCAAAAAATTTTAGTAGCATCAAAAGGCATAGAGGCAAGCAGCGGAAAATTTTTAAATGAGATATACGAGGAGTATGTACCAAAAGAGAGTTTAGCTTTTTTGTCAGGTCCTTCGTTTGCTCATGAGGTCTTAAAATCTCTTCCTACCGCACTTGTCGTAAATTCTACAAACGGTGAAGTAAGTTCAAAATTTGCTTCATTTTTTCCGTCTTTTATCAAGTCATACACATCTACCGATGTTGCAGGAGCGGAAGTTGCGGGGGCATATAAAAATGTCATAGCCATAGCTGCCGGAGTTTGTGAGGGGTTGGCTCTTGGTAAAAATGCGTCTGCTTCGCTTATTGCAAGAGGGTTGGTTGAGATGCATAGATTTGGTCTTGTTTATGGCGCAAAAGAGGAGAGTTTTATAGGGCTTAGCGGTGCAGGAGACCTTTTTTTAACGGCATCATCGACAATGAGTAGAAATTTTCGCGTCGGACTTGGTTTGGCTGAGGGCAAATCATCAAGCGCTATACTAGAAGAACTTGGTGAAGTGGCAGAAGGTGTTGGAACGGCATACGCACTAAATGAGATAGCAAAGAAAAAAGATTTATATCTTCCTATTGCCAAAGAGATATATGAAATATTGGAGGGCAAGAGCCCTAAAGAGTCTCTGCGAGATCTTCTCTCAAGAGGCTAGTCCTCCACCATACGCAATATATAAGTAGAGATAAGCTCAATCTCTTCTTTTGAAACTTTGCCCTCTTGTGATGGCATAAGCCCGAATCTTATCTTTGCATCTTTTGCAAAAAGCATTTTTTCTTCTTTTGGATTAAAAGTATAATCAACAATAAATTTTACTCTTTCTTCATTTGTAGCAAAAGCTTCTTTTGTTTTTCTTGCTATTGCCCAGTAAGGCGGTGCTTTCATTTTGTCCAACTTCTCTTTTGATGTTACTCCCATAAGATGGCACTCACCACATTTTTTTTCTGCTAAGATTTCTGCATCTTGCATATCTGCAAAGCCAATTGTTGCAAGCAGTAAAGATAAACTTATAATTTTTTTCATTAAAACTCCCTCTAACTAAAACTATTAACATCATCATAACACATAATTATTAAAAATATATATATTTGTAATAATATGCCTATTATAGGTACTTTTGGGAGGTTGTATTTTTTTATAGGCACAAGAGTTTTAAAAAAATGGTACAATAACTCACTATTAAAGTAGGAATAAAATGCAAAATCAAAAGAAGCAGATACTTTATATCGTGATTGCGGCTACTGTAGGTTTTTTATTTTTTTTACTTTCGCTTATATTTTTCACACTGCCCCAATCTTTGCTTTTAGGAGTGATTGCTCTTTTGGTTGCGCTTTGGACAAATGAGGCTTTACCTGTTGGTATAGTATCGCTTTTGCCTATTATCCTTTTTCCTTCACTCTCTATATTAAGTACAAAAGATACAGCTATAAACTATGCAAATCCTATTATTTATCTTTTTTTTGGTGGCTTTTTGATTGCCATAGCGGTTGAGAAGACGCAGCTTCACAGATACATAGCACATAAAATTTTAAAAATTTTTCCATCCACGCCAAAAGGAATTATTTTTTCGCTAACATTTACTTCGGGGCTACTTAGTGCATTTTTGTCAAATACGGCAACAACGCTGCTTCTTATATCTATTGCACTTTTTATAAGTCAAGATATAAGGCTTAAGATGAGATTTGCTCTCTCAATCGCTTATGGGGCGAGTGTTGGCGGGATACTAACACCTATTGGCACTCCTCCAAATTTGATATTTCTTGGCTTTATGCAAGATAAAGGAATGCAAAGCATTGCTTTTTTGGAGTGGGTATGGATGGTGGCACCGGTTGTTTTTATCATGCTTTTTGTTGTTGCGATTTTGCTTGGGCTTGGTACTAAAGAGATAAATATATCTTTTGAGAATGATGCAAAAGTTCTTACAAAGGAGCAAAAAAGAGTTCTTTATCTAGTTGGAGCGCTTCTTTTAGTGCTTTGCCTAAATGCTTCCTTAGAACCTTACTGGAGCGGCTTGGGGTTAAATGAAAGCGCAGTATTGCTCTGTTTTGGGTTAGTGCTTTTTGCACCGCCCCTTAATATACTTGAGTGGGCGGAAGATAAATCAAAAGTTCCATACGAAATAATGTTTCTATTTGGCGCCGGATTTAGCATAGCAAGCGCATTTAGTTCTACAGGCTTAGCAGATAAAATCGCTTCATACCTTTTAGAAATGAGCGGCTTTTCTCCTTTTATGCTTTTAGTAGCAGTAGCGCTTCTTATAACCTTTACTACAGAGATAACATCAAATACCGCACTTATATCTATTATGCTTCCTGTAGTTTATTCAGTTTCGACGCATATGCACCAAGATGCGACACTTTTTATGATGGTAGCAACTATCTGTGCGAGTTATGCTTTTATGCTTCCAATCGCCACTGCTCCAAACGCAATTGCTATGAGTAGCGGCGCTATAAGCATAAAAGATATGGCAAAGTACGGGCTTGTTTTAAATTTTGTAGGAGTTGCCGTTATAGTGTTAGCGGCGGAATTTTTTTGGAAATAAATTCTTTATAGCAATGTTTCATTTTTTGGTTAAAATTGCACTAAAAAAGTGAGTATTAAATGATAGTTCATATTGTAATGTTTAAATTTAGAGATGAAAATAAAGAAGCAAATATAGATGAAGTAAAAAAAAGGCTCAACGCCCTTGTTTCGCTTATTCCAACTCTTAAATCTATGGAAGTGGGCATTAACTTTACTGAGTCAGAACGAGCGTTTGATCTCTCGTTATATTCTACATTTGACTCAAAAGAAGCACTGCAAGAGTATGCGCTACATCCAGAACATCTAAAAGTCGTTAACCTCATAAAAGAGGTAACGATTGAGTCAAAAGTTGTTGACTATATTTTGTAGTACTACTTATTTCTAGGGCCTTTGTTGGCTCTATTTTCTTGCATCTGTTTGTTTTGTCCCTCAAGCAGCTCTAGTTTAGTTACTTTGCCGTCGCCGTCTGTATCAAGAGACTTAAAATCAGGTGCATTTTCAACATTTCTCATCATTCTTTGATTCTGGCTTTGCGCTTGCTTGAGTCTTTCTTCTCTAGCTTTAGTATGTTCATCTTCTGTTATAGCGCCGTCTTTATTTGCATCAAATACTTCAAACGGTATTGGACCTCTATCTGGAACTTCGGTTGCATAGGCATTTGATACTAACAGCATTGCTGCAACAAAACTTAAACCTATAAATTTAGTAAACTTTTTCATTGTGACACCTCTTGTATTGGTATGTGATTATTTTAGCAAATATATGTGAATTTATTGTGTAATTAATGTTAAAATCACAAAAAAATTGAGGTAATTTATATGTTAATGGCTATTATGGCTCTTTATACACTTTTCGTGCTTGTTTCTATATATATAAGTGTTATGCAAATCGGCTATGTAAATCAAGCTAAAAGAGGAAAAGCAGTACTTCTAAGTGAAAATGATTTTGTAAAAGCGGCATCTTATAGCGTTGCAAAAGAAAAACTAAGCATAGCAACCATATTTGTTGATTATATATCGTTTATAGTATGGATAGGCTTTGGCGTGAAGTTTTTGCAGGAGAGTATAATTTTTGAAAATGAAGCATTGTTAAATATAGTGATTGTTTTGAGCTTTTTGATTGTAAACTCCATTGTATCTTTGCCTTTTGGGTACTATGAAAAGTTTGTTTTGGATGAGAAGTTTGGTTTTAACAAATCCACTAAAGCTCAATGGGTAAAGGATACTACTATATCATTTGTAATGACGATTATCATCGGTTCTTTGGTTATTTTTGGAGTTTATAGCATAATTAGTTCATTTGAGTTTTGGTGGTTATGGAGTTTTATATTTATATTTATAGTAGTTGTTTTGATAAATATGCTATATCCCACATTTAGAGCGGCTTTTTTTGACAAATTAACTCCTCTTGAAAATAAAGAGTTAGACGATGAGATAAAAAAGCTTATGGATAGAACTGGGTTTGTGAGTTCAGGGGTATTTGTAAGCGATGCAAGTAAAAGAGATGCAAGACTAAACGCCTATTTCGGCGGTCTTGGCAAGACAAAAAGAGTAGTTTTGTTTGATACGCTTATAGAAAAACTAACGACTAAAGAGCTTTTAGCGGTTTTAGGGCATGAACTAGGGCACTTTGCGCACGGCGATATATACAAAAATATAGCCATTGTAGGAGGTATGCTCTTTGTAATGTTTGCTCTTTTTGGCAATTTGCCTAATTCGCTCTATTTGGAGTTAGGATTAAACCAAGCACCTTATGCGATTATGATTTTGTTAATGCTATTTATGTCTCCTATTGGCTTTTTTATGATGCCTATCATGGGAATAATCAGCAGACGCAATGAGTATGAAGCCGATAAAACGGGGAGCGAACTCGGCGGCAGCGGTGGAGCCATAGAACTTGCAAATGCGCTAAAGAAGCTTGTCAATGAAAATAAGAGTTTTCCGCTATCCCATCCTCTTTATATATTTTTTCACTATACACATCCGCCTGTACTTGAGAGATTAAAAGAGCTGGGAGTTGATGTAAAAGAGGGAGACAAAAGTGCTTTGGGAGAGAAATGTCAAGCAGATATATAGTAAAAGAGCTTCTTGCAAATATAACTAAAGAGCTAGATAACAGTAAAATAGAGAGAGCTGCTAGAGAAGCACAACTGCTTTTGATGCACTATTTAGGAGTTGATGAACTTTGGCTCTTAACAAATCAGAACAGTGAAATTTCGCAAATCGGCAAACTTTTTGAGTGGGTAAATAGAAGAGCTAAAAATGAGCCGTTGGAGTACATTACAAAAAAAGTGAGTTTTTACAGTGAAGAGTTTTTTATAGATGAAGGAGCTCTTATACCTCGTCCGGAAACAGAACTATTAATAGATGAGGTCTTGAAGCATATACCAAATAAAAACGAAAAGATGACTTTTGCAGAGGTCGGTGTCGGAAGCGGGATTATCTCTATTATGCTTGCAAAATTTTTTCCAAACGCAAAATTTATAGCAGTCGATATATCGCAAAACGCACTTAATATTGCAAAAGTAAATATAAAGAAATTTGGCTTTGATAGCAGAGTAGAGCTTCGTCTTGGTTCACTTTTGGATGTTGTAGATGAGAAGATTGACTATTTGGTATCAAATCCTCCATATATAGCAAATGATGCGCCGCTTGAGTCAAATCTCTCTTATGAGCCGCAAAATGCGCTCTTTGGCGGAGAAGTCGGAGATGAGATTATTAAAAAACTTCTTGATGAAGCCTTAAAAAGAGAGATTAACTTTTTTACCTGTGAGATGGGTTATGACCAAAAGGGTAAAATATGTTCCTATTTAAACAATAAGCCGCAAAAATCACTTTCTTTTTATAAAGACTTGAGTGATTTTGATAGGGGTTTTACACTAAGGTTGTAACTTTGAAAAACAATATCTATATAGATTTTAGTTATCTTCTGCTTATTGCCGCGACATTTGGTGCAGTTGTTGTGTTGGGGGCTTTTGTGGCTCCTGTTATTTTTTATACATATAAGCTTTTTAACGGATTTCATCTTGATAGTTACAGTGCAGGAGTTATTATGGCGGAGATTTTTCGCCGTTTTAGTTACTGGCTCTATATTTTAGCTTTTTTTGTGCTTTTTTATGAGATGCTAATGTACAAAAAAGGTCAAAGAGATGCTCTTGTTTTTGGAAGTTCCGTAACGGTTGTGTTTTCTGCTTTGATGTTTAGCGCGGTCTATTCTCCAAAAATTGTAGGTATGCAGATATTAGGTCCCGAAGCAACACAAAGTGATACATTTAAAAATATTCATTTGGCAAGCGAACTTGATTTTAAAATATTAGCTATTGCACTGCTTATACTTTTTGTTAGAAGATTAATGCTTCTTAGGATAAAATAACAAAAATTTCTTCTAAAGAGAGAGCCAATGCTGCAAAGAGATCTCTTCATCATTCTTTTTTCACTTTTTTTATCTTTGTCTGCCGTAAGTGGAGCCGACTTTACAAAGTCAGCTACAATCAAGCCGGAACTTATACAAGATGGAACAAAAAAAGAGTGGTGTAGCGTATGCGGTATGAAGATAGAAGAGTACTACAAGACCTCACACGCCGCAAAAATCCATAATCATAAGAATAAGCAGTACTGTTCTATGAGATGTTTGGCAGTCGATATGCAAGAGTATGATATAAAACTTGACGATGTTATGGTTGTTGATGTAGTAACTCAAAAACTTATAGATGCAAAGAGTGCATTTTATGTAGTCGATTCCGATGTCAAGGGTACTATGTCAAAGGTTAGCAAACTTGCCTTTAGCTCAAAGGAAGCAGCCGAAGATTTTAATATAGAACACGGCGGCAAGATAGTTGATTTTGCAACTGCGCTAAAGATGGCAAAAGAGTCGCTAGTAGGCGATATAGAGATGGTTGAAGCCAAAAAAACAAAGCAAGTTTACCCTATGGGGAAAAATATATTTGAAAAAAAGTGTAAAAATAGTATAGATATAAACAGCTACCTAGAGATAAATGAGTTAAAGTCTGCTATAAATAATAACAAGTTGTGCGGTGAGCTAAAAGAGGGTGAACTTCAAGCTCTCTCTTTGTATCTTTGGGAAGTAAAGAGATTTGGGGATAATAAAAATTTAGATGTTATAAAAGTAACAAAAGATGAAAAGTGCCCTATATGCGGTATGTTTGTATATAAGTATCCAAAATGGGCAGCTCAAATATTTTACGGAGATAAACGCTACTCTTTTGACGGAGTAAAAGATATGATGAAATACTATTTTTTACATAAAGAGGGCGTAGCGAAGATGTTAGTTACCGATTACTATTCACAAAATGTTATAGAGGCAAAAAATGCGTTTTTTGTGCTAGGCAGTGATGTTTACGGACCGATGGGAGATGAACTGATACCTTTTAAATCTCAAAATGAAGCAAACAGTTTTAGTTTAGATCATAAGGGAAAAAAGGTTTTAAAATTTGACGAGATAACAAAAGAAGCGTTAAAAAAACTAGATGAATAAAAAGAGTTATTTTGTTATAAAAACATTTATAGTTTTAAGCGTTATTCTTGTTATAGAGATATTTTACCTCTATAACAAAGAGAGTTTAAGCGAGGAAGCCATAAAAACAAAAAAAGAGTTTGTCGCACAAGTAGGGCTTAGTGATTTGGCAATTTCAACGGAGGCATCTTACATACGACATAGAAGTTTAAGCGATTTTTTTTCGCCATACAGAGATGATGGAGCATTAAGGGATTATTTTGCGTCATCTTTTGTGTATAGAGAGGGTGTTAGTGAGAAGTAGGATAAACTTTTATATCATCGAGTATGCCATAAACTCTCTTTTAGCTCAAAAATATAAAACTATTTTTATGGTTATTATACTTTCATCACTTATCTTTTTGCTAAGCTCACTCTTTTTTATAAAAAATTCCATCAAATATGAGCTTGATGTAACACTTGACTCCCTTCCGCAGATTATAGTTCAAAATATAAAAGCAGGGCGGCACTACGATATAGATATCGAGGCTATAGACGAAATTTTAAATATAAACGGCGTAGAGGGTGCAGTTGCTAGAGTTTGGGGTTACTACTACTTTGAAAATGCAGGGGTAAATTTTACCCTTATGGGTATAGATGAGTATGAAGAAGGGTATAAAGAGAGTTTAAAAAAAGTAGCAAAAGAGTTAGATTTCTCATCATCGTCTATGATAGTCGGTGAGGGTGTTAGAGATGTCCTGAATAAGAGCTACTACAAGGAGTATTTTAACTTTATAAAGCCAAATGGAGAGCTGAAAAAAGTAGAAATAGGTGGAGTTTTTAGTGCTGATAGCCTCTTAGAGTCAAATGATGTTATCGTTATGAGCAGGGATACTCTAAGAGAGATATTTGATATGGAGCAAAACAGGGCTACGGATATAGTAGTTAGAGTCGCAAATGCAGATGAGATATCTACCGTTGCGGCTAAGATAAAGCTAAAATACCCATCTTTTAGAGTGATAACAAATAATGATTTAAGAGTAAGTTATCAAAATATTTTTGATTATAAAAGCGGGTTGTTTTTATCTCTTTTTATCATAAGCATATTTACATTTTTCATTATTGTTTATGATAAGGCAAGTGGGCTTAGCAGTGAACAAAAAAGAGAGATAGGCGTACTGAGAGCCATAGGTTGGAGAGTTGATGATATACTAAAAGAGAGATTTTATGAGGCTTTTATAGTTTCTATTTTTTCATTTTTAGCGGGAACTATTTTTGCGTTTGCGTTTGTATATACATTTAATGCTCCGCTTATTAGCAATATCTTTAGCGGTTATTCGAAATTAAAGACAACATTTGACCTTGCATTTGTTTTTGATATGCAGACTTTGGCACTCATATTTTTCTTAAGTGTTCCTATTTATATCTCTGCCATAATCATTCCTTCTTGGAAAAGTGCTACTCTTGATGTTGATGAGGTTATAAGGTGATAGAGTTAAGAGATATAGTAAAAGAGTATTTTACTTCAAGCGGCGAAATAGTAAAAGCACTCAGCAATATAAATATAGCTATAAAAGAGGGTGAACTTGTTGTTTTAAGAGGGGCAAGCGGAAGCGGAAAGAGTACAATTTTATCTCTCATAGCGTCTTTGTGTAAACCTACAAGTGGTGAAGTTATCGTAAACGGTGAGAGAGTCTCAAAACTGCTTGATAATTTTGCATCTGACTTTAGAAGAGATACTCTTGGTTTTGTTTTTCAAAAATTCAACTTGTTGCCAAATCTTAGCGTAAAAGAGAATGTTATACTGCCGCTAGTACCGCTTAATCTTGATGCCAAAGAGGTAGAAAAGAGCGTCCTTAGAGTTTTAGAAATGTTTCATATAGAGCATAAAGCAAATCAGCCTGTTAAAAATCTATCAGGCGGTGAACAGCAAAGAGTTGCCATTGCTAGAGCAAACATAAACAATCCAAAGATAATACTCGCGGATGAACCGACTGCAAACCTTGATGAAGAGCTATCATTGCATTTTATAGAGATGCTAAAAGAGCTCAAAGGTCAAGGCAAAACTATAGTGGTTGCAACACATGACCCTATTTTTTTTGATTTAAAAATAGTAGATAGAGTCATTACCTTGCATCAAGGAATGCTTCTCTAATGCTTTTGACGCCAGAAGTTTTAACAATTGTTATTTTAAATCTGCTTTTTATAGTTTTTGGCTCTATAGCGTTTGTATTAAGCTTAAAAATTTTTCTCTATTGGAATAGGGATGCAACTTCACAAAAACAGTATAAGCTTGAGAAAGAGAGTTTTTTAGCTACCACAATTATAAAATTTATTTTTGGTTTAAAAGTTGCGCTATTTTTATTTTTTATATTTATTTTGGATAAAATCTCAAATGTTATAACAGGCGCTATGTGTGCTGCAGGCGTAGTAGATGCTACTGAGTTTGGTTCTTTTTTGATTGTTTTAAAAGTTATAAATATCTATCTTTTTGCTTTATGGCTAAAGATAAATGCGCAAGATATGAGAGACAAAGAGCAGTCATATACAAAGCTAAAATCTCTTTTGTATCTTTTTTTGTATCTTTTTTTGATAATCGAGATAATATTGGAAACTTTGATGTTTAATGCCATTGAGGTTGATAAAATAGTAAGCTGTTGCGGTAGTATCTATTCAAGTTCTTCAAATTCCGCTATAGCATCTGTTTTTCTTCTTGATAAATTTTTGGTTGTTGCTTTTTTTTATCTAAATTATCTTTTTATAGCACTTGGATATTTTTTGAAAAAAAGATATATTTTTGCGTTTTCAAATTTTGTTTTTATACCGGTATCGCTTTTGGCTTTGATACTTTTTTTTGGTACATATATATATGAGCTTCCTTCTCACCATTGCCCTTTTTGCATCCTGCAAAAGGAGTATTATCATATAGGGTATATTATCTATTTTCTACTGTTTGTAGGTACTTTTTTAGGAATTAGTATCTCATGTTTTAAAAATAGTGCCGCCGAGTATAAAATATCATTTTTGTTTAATACGCTATTGGTTGTTCTGTTGTCATTTTTTGTGATACTATACTACTTAAAAAATGGTGTTTTGCTCTGAGTGAAAAAATCAAGGAAATAAAAAAAAGATGAAAGCACAGCTGAAAAATACGGTTCTTTTTCAAAATATTGATGAAGATACTATCAAAAAAATAGAGAGTTTTACGACTGAACATAAAATAGCAAAAGATAATATAGTTTTTTATGAGGGTGATGCGCCAAAATACCTCTATCTTTTAACAAAAGGCGTCATTAAACTCTATAAAACATCCTCAAATCACAAAGAAGTAGTACTAAAGTACTTTCACGAAAATGAGCTCATAGGGGAGGTTGCCAACTTTGAAGGTATTGCTTACCCTGCAACGGCGAAAGCTTATAGTGATGTTGAAGTTTTAAAGATAGATTTTGAAAAACTAAAAGAGGTGATTTTTTCAAATCCGAATTTGGCTTTTAATATACAAACATCGCTTATTAAAAAGATAAAAAACCTTGAAAATATTATATCTACAAACTTAGTGCTGGACTCAAAAGAGAGGGTGGCAAAGTATATATATAGCCACTCGGAAGATTTTTTTGATACAAAAAATATAGAGATCGCCGAAATTTTAGGGGTCTCTCCGGAAACACTCTCAAGAATTTTGAAGTTTTTTAAAGATAGTGATATTATCAATACAAAAAAAAGATACATAAATAAAGAGGCTCTTAGGGAGTATTTTTAAAACTGATTTGTATCAAGTGCTTTTGTTCAGCACTTAGTTACAATACCTCACTTTTGATTTGGTGGAGTAAAAAATGAATCGTTTTGTGTTATTTTGTACAGTGTTGTTTGCTTTTTTGGCAGAGGCAAATGAAAATAAAGTTTGTCAGGCATGTCACCCTGCTATATATGCCGAGTATTATCAGTCTTCGCATCGAAATGCTTCTGTATATAATAATCCGATTCATAAAGCTATGTGGGAGAAATATCCAAAAGACGAAAAAGGATACACTTGTGCAAAATGTCACTCTCCAAGTGATGTAGAAGCTCTTAAGAGTGGGGTTTTAACGAAAAATGACACCCAAATGCATGAGCCTATATCATGTATCTATTGCCATACAATCCAAGATGTAAAAGAAGAAGAAAACTCAAATACAAATATAAGTAGCGGCAAAACAAGAGAGTTTTATACCGCGCAAAGCGGCAAAGAAGGAAGTGTTTCATTTGAGAAACAGAGTTCGCTATTTGGACTTTCCACTTCTACAAAAAACTCGCCTTTTCATAAAATCAACTATGATAATAAAAACTACTATAACGGAAATGTTTGTATGGGTTGTCACTCTCACACAAACAATGCGCACGGTATAGATATAACAATGCTTGATGCAAAAATAGATGAAAAAGATAAAAATAGTTGTGTATCATGCCATATGCCGCAAGTTTTGGGTTCAAAAACAACATTTGACGAAGGCAAAACACATGCTTTTCATGGAATGGCAGGCATACATATGGAGAGAAAAAAAATGGCAGAATACATAGACTTTAAACTCTCTAAAAATAGCAATGATTTTAGTATAAGCATTATAAATAAGTCAAACCACGCACTTTTTGGACAGGCGTATAGACAAGGAGTCTTAAAGGCAGAAATTAAAAGAGGTAAAAAAACAATAGAGCTAGAGCCTTTTATATTTGAGAGGAAGTTTGCAAAAGACGGTAAAGAGGTTAGTCCGTGGGAGGCAACCGAAGTTTCAAAAGATACGCTTGTTTATGCAAAAAGAGATGTCATTTTTAATGTAGCACTACAAGGCGGGGATATACTCACTCTTACACTTGGAGTAAAAAGAATCTCCGAAGAAGGCGCTAAAGAGCTTGAGTTGAAAGATAGTTCCGAGTTTACCCAATTTAGAGTTTTAAAGACACAGAATTTTAATTTTTGAGCAAAAAGTGAGGTAATTTTGTTACAATGCCTCTTTGAGGGGAGTCAAAAATGGAAGGCGTGATAGATATTTTAATGGTTGAAGATGATCCGGTCATTGCTGAACTCATATGCAATTATCTCGCAAACTGTGAGATGCGCGTAACAGTAAACTCTGATCCTACCACTGTTATATCTCAGCTTGAAAAAAGCCATTTTGATCTTATTATATTAGATTTAACTCTTCCCAAGATGGATGGGTTGTTCTTATGTGAAAAGATAGCAGGCGCTTTTGATATTCCTATTATAATCTCTTCTGCAAGAGACGGCGTAAGCGATAAAATTTTAGGACTTGACAAGGGAGCAGACGACTATTTGCCTAAGCCGTATGACCCGCGTGAGTTAGTTGCAAGGATATATGCACTATTAAGGCGCATAAAGAACAGCGCTCAAACTAAAAACAACCATTTTGGAGATTTTGTCATAGATAAGTCAAAAATGATTATCTACTTTGAAGAAGCCCCGCTTGCCTTAACGGTAGCCGAATATGGGATTCTTTCTCTTTTTTTAGAACAAAGAGGCATCGTATTAAGCCGTGGAGCGATTTTAGATGCAGTTGATGGTCTTAGTTGGGAGAGCGGTGAGAGGAGCATTGATGTTATCATAAACCGAATTCGCTCAAAACTAGGCGACAATCCAAGAGCACCGAAATTTATAGAGTCAATACGAGGAGTCGGATACAGGATGAAGCTTTGCGAAACTACTCTGTAATCGTTAAAATAAGCTTCTTTTTTATTATTGCTTTTATTGCAATTACCATTCTTTTTAGAATGATGTACAAGTATGAGTTTGTATCCGTAAAAGAAAATCTAAAAGTACATTATCATCAAATAGCAAAATTTGTCATGTTATGGCATTTCCAAAAAGACACAAAAGAGCAACTTCTTATAAATCTAAAAAATAAAAATATAGAGATTGTTACAGATAAAAAAATATATGAAGAGATAGTAAAAAGCGAGGTATTTGATACTATTTCTTGCGGTATGAAAAACTTTTATCTATATGAAAAAGATAACTATAGATATATGCTAACGCCTGATGATGCAGGAAATATGCTCCTAAAGGATCTAAATACCGAACCTGTTAATGTTTATTATATGTGGTGGCTATATTTGGCATTTATTTTGGTTCTTTTTGCACTTTTTATGTCTATTGCCATTAGTATTTATCCGCTAAAGCACCTTCAGCTTCAAATCCATCGTTTCGGTGAGGGAGATATGGACATAGATCTTGCTTCTAGTGGCAAAGATGAGATAGCCGAAGTTTCAAATGAGTTTGACAAGGCAGTGAAAAAAATAAAAACTATGATTAGCTCAAGGGCAATTTTTATAAGAAATATTACGCATGAGTTAAAAACTCCCATTACTAAAGGGCAACTCTCTTTAGAGTTTTTAGAAGAGTCCCGCACAAAAGAGATACTTAAAAATGTTTTTTTAAGACTCAACCTCCTAACAAGAGAGTTTGTTCAGATTGAAAATATTACCGCTTGTGATTGTAATATAAATGCAAAAAATTATCAGCTTAGAGATATTTTAGACAACGCGGCAGACCTTCTTTTTTTAGAAGCAGACAGTATTGAAAATAATCTTGATAACAAAACGATTGAAGCAGATTTTGAGTTGATGAGTATTGTTTTTAAAAACCTTATTGATAATGGTATAAAATACTCAAAAGACGGAGCAGTAGTAATTGAGCAAAACGGTAATGAGATAGCTTTTTGTAGTAATGGGGAAGCATTGCAATATCCGCTAGAGTACTACACGCAGCCATTTACAAAGTGTGATATAAACATAAGCGACAGTTTTGGGCTTGGACTCTACATCGTAGAGTATATACTCATAAAGCACGATTTTTCTCTATCATATAAACATAAAAATGGTATTAATTGTTTTATTGTGCATATTTAGTGTCTGTTAACATTTCATTAACAAATCAATAACACTCTATTTATATCTTTTTTTTATACTAAGGATTGTGAAGCTATGTTTAGCATTGGTAGAGTGTTAAAAAAAGCTGCATAAGTAATTACATAAAGGGTGAAAAATGAGAAAAGCGATAAAACTATCGGCAGTGGCAGCATTGTTAGGCTGTTCAATGGCACAGGCTGCAAGTGTTGATATCAATGGGTATAGAGGCGGGACTCTTGATTTTATGTTAAAGGGCATCTATGTTATAGATGATGAGAAAAATGGCTGGGCTCCTAGCAACGGAGGCGGTTATTTGGTAAAACTAAAATATGAAACTCCGGATACTTTAATGGATGGTCTTAGAGTAGGGGCAGGAGCATATATAAACGGTGACGGAGGGCTTACTAACTGGGACAAAGGCACTGCGCCTGAGTTTGACAAGGCAGCAGGAGGCTTGGTTGTAGATACGGACGGTAAATCAAGTATCTCTTATGCCAAACTTCTATGAGGCATATATGCTAGGAACAAATGTCATAGACGGTCTTCGCTTAACGGCAGGACAGATTACAAAAATGGCTATGGGTTCTCGTGCAGCAGCGGATTACGGTTTGATCGGTGAGGCTACTACAACTGGTGGTGCTGCTGTAAAGTTTGTTCAGCAAGGCGGAACTGTAGAACAAGCTGAATTTTTAAGCATGGGCAAGGTTGCAGGAGTTAGTGGAGATACAGACGGTCGTACGGTTGTAGGTGCAACTTATACGGGCATAAAAAACTTAAAAGCAGACCTTTGGGCTTATCACTCTGATGATATAGCAAATGATTATTATGCAGAGCTTGGCTACAATATACCTGTTAGTGATGATATGGCGGTAAAACTAAATGCTCAGTATCTAATGCAAGAAGATGACGGTAATAAGCTTGCAGGTGAAAAAGATTTTAGTATGTTAGGTGCAAAAATAGCGCTTGAGACTAAAAAATGGGGTGTATATGCTGCATGCAACAAATCTGGTGACGAAGATGATGCTGCTACAGAAAAGGGTTACTTCAATGCTTGGGGAGCAGATCCTGCATATACAAGCACAATATTCTCAAGAAATGCATATAGAGATGATGTTGATGCATATAAAGTCGGCGGTCACTATGTCATTATGAAGGGTATGAAATTTATGGTTGATTATGCAGAATACGGCAAGTCGGATACAGTAAGCTATAGCGGTGCTGCAATACCTACAGATGATGCATACGAAGTGGATATAGCTCTGAACTATAAGTACGATGAAAATTGGTTTTTTAGAATATTTAACTCAAGACGCGTGAGTGAGTATAACGGTGATTCTGCTGCTGGAATTACTGAAAGAAGACAAAACCACTACCGTGCGGTTGTGTCATATACATTTTAAGGAAAAAACTTCTCTCCTAAATTATGGGCTGCCTTCTCAGCAGCCCTTTGTGTGTAAGATTATTCCATCTCCATTGAATCTTCAATAGCTTTAGTTACTTTTTTCTCAAGTTTAACTAAGTGTGGATACGCTTTTGAATCTTTTGGCGCAGAAGTAGGACGAACATATAAAACAGTTGTTTTGCCGTCTTTTTCAGTTAGCGTGATGCGGATTGGGCAGTATGCCATCATGGTAGGATCTGCATTCATAATATCATTACCAATCATACCGTTACAAGCAACAAGGGTTCTTACATTGCTTAGTTTACCGGTATTGTATTTATCTCCTAGTTTTTTAACCAAGCCTCTTTTGTTAAACTCATCAAGAATATCAAGCTGCCAAGCAACAACAAGATTTTCAGCTTGAAACTTTGTTAACATATTGTTTTCAACCTTATCTATAGGAGCATTAAATGTTACAGAGTAAACATTATGTTCTGCTGCCCACAAAGAGACGCTCAATATACACGCAAGTAGAATTTTTTTCATTTTGGAACTCCTTTTGTATGACCAATTATGGTTTATGTAAATCTTAGCAAAAGATTTATCATTATAAGTATAGGTGGTTCATGTCAATTAGTTGTTAATTTTTTGTTAATGAAGTGTTAATGAAAAAAAAGAGAGTTTTCCCCGCAAAAGGGGAAGGAGAGAGTTTAAAATTAGTCTTGTTGTTGTCTCATATATGAAGGAGTTTCTAAGCTGTTGCTATCAAAATCACCACCTACTACAAGTCTTGGGCGGATTTTTGCAATCGGAGCAACCGTATCATTTATAAAGTGTTCGTTATTTGTACTCGCTTTTACATTTTTTTCAAAACCTGTAGCAATTATAGTTATTTTCACATAATTTTCAGGAAGAGTATCATCAGTTGATGTTCCAAAAATTACATCCGCATCTTCATGAGCACTCTCTTGAACAACGCCCATAGCCTCAGAAATCTCTATCATAGAGAAGTTTGGATGCATATTGAAGTGTACCAAAACACCCATTGCTCCGTTAATAGATACATTATCAAGCAGCGGTGACTCAATAGCAGCCTTGATAGCTTCATATGCGGCATTTTCGCCCTCATGCTCGCCTACGCCCATAAGCGCCATACCTCTATGGCTCATTACCGTTTTTAAGTCTGCAAAGTCAAGGTTTATATCATTGTCGCCGTTTGATAGTATAACGCCTGCCGTACCGTTTACTGCTTGTGCGAGTACGCTGTCAACTATTTTAAAACTATCCTTGATACCTAGCTTTTTATCTATTATGGAGAGAAGTTTGTCATTTGGTATAACAACGATAGAGTCGCTCTCTTTTTTTAGCTCTTCAAGTCCTGCTTTTGCAAGCTTTAGTCTTTTTGGTGCTTCGAAACCAAATGGTTTTGTAACTATTGAGATAGTAAGTGCGTCAACCTCTTTTGCAATTTTTGCGACAATCGGAGCAGCACCGGTACCTGTTCCTCCGCCAAGTCCTGCAGAGATGAAAACAATATCAGCACCGGTAAGAGCATTTTTTATCTGCTCATAACTCTCCAGTGCCGAATCTCTGCCGATTTCTGGTTTCATTCCTGCACCAAGACCTTTTGTCAATTTTGAGCCAATTTGAATAGTATTAACATTTTTGGCATCTTTTAGTGCTTGCGCATCAGTGTTTATCATAATAAGCTCAATGCCACTCACACCCTCTTTGACCATATGACCAATCATATTACCGCCACCGCCGCCGACTCCGACTGCTACTATTCTAGCTCCGCTTAAATTGCTTGTTTCTTCAACTAAAAATGGTTCCATACTCTCTCCTTAAAATAATTGCGTTGCCCAACCCCAAAATTTACTAAAAACCCCGGGTTCGTCACTTTTTTTCTTTTTACTTGTAGGTAAAATAATCATGTTTTCTTTTTTATCTCCTTGGTTGAGTGCTACCGCAGGAATAGTGTCTTCACTAACAAGATTTACCGGAAGCGGTTGTTCTGTTTTGACCTCATTTGAGTGTCTTACTCTTTTGTTGACATCAATTTCATATTGTGTATATGGGGCAGCAGCATAAATAACAAGACCTATTGCACTTGAATACTCTGCAGAACGAAGAGTGTCAAAAAAACCGTTCATCTCTTTTGGTTTTGCAAGACGAACGGGAAGTGAACCAAATGTTGCGACAGCAAGTTCTCTTAGCCCTTCCATTTGTGAAAAACCTCCGGTTAAAACGACACCTGCTCCAAGTTTATCTTTAAGACCGCTATTTTCCATAAACTGAGCTAAGATCATTAAAGTTTCTTCAACGCGAGCATAAATAACATTATGAACGACTTCTAAAGATACCTCGTGTGTATTTCTTTCATCACCTATTATAGGGAGTTCAATAAGATCATTGCTTGTATTTAAAAGTGAGCCGTAGTTAAGTTTTACACTATCTGCAATGGTAAGAGGCGTGTGAAGTGCCATAGATAAATCGTTTGTTATATGATTTGAACCGACACCCAAAAAGTCGTTGTATCTTATGGAGTTTCCGGAATGGATAGTTATATTACAAGTATTGCCGCCCATATCTATGATAGCAACGCCTAACTCCTTTTCATCGTCGTTAAGTGTCGCAATAGAAGAAGCATAACCTGTTAAAACTATATTTTCAATCTCGACTCCCGCACCACGGACAGCTTTTTTAAGATTGTTCAAATTTGATTTTTGCGTTGTTATGATATGTGTGTCAACCTCAAGCCTAGAAGCATTCATTCCTAGAGGATCTTCTATGTAGTTTTGGTCATCTACCTTAAAATTATACGGCAGAGCATGTAGAACTTCATACTCGTTTGGTATGTTAGCGTTATAAAGAGCCGTTTGCATAACTCTCTCTATCTCTTTAAAAGTAACCTCTTTGTTTTGGATATTTACTATACCGCTAGAGTTTAAACTTTTTGTGTAAGCACCGGATATGGAAACCGTTGCACTTTTAACTTCGCTGCCAGAGATTCTTTTTGCATCGTTAAGAGCAGATTTTATAGATTTTGAGGCAAGATCTATGTTTGTTATGCTTCCTCGCTTTAGACCCTGTGATTTGGAAACTCCGGCCCCCGTAATAGCTATTGAGTTGTCATCTGCTATTTCGGCGATAATTGCGCAAACTTTTGTCGAACCAATATCTATAACTAAAATAGTTCTGCTCAAATTAGAGTCCTTCCATAAATATCTCTGTTTTATATCTGTTTTGAAGGTTTTTGATTAAGCCTTCATTAAACAGATTACCCTTTATTTTAACAATCGGGTTGTTTTGATCCGTGTTAGTTTTATTAAGCAGTTTTTGTTCCAATATTTTATACATCACTATACTTTCGTCTTCAAGTGTTATATATCCGTTTTTATCTTTTGATGTAAATAGTGTACTCAAAAATTCGTTTGCTTGGTTGTTATTTAGTTCTGTTAGTGCGTTATAGTCTGTTGCGGTGATAAAATCCGTAACATTACCGCTAAATGTAGCAAAAGAGTTTTTTGCCAACATAGATAATTTCTCTCTTTTTTGCTCAGCTACATAAAGCGGCAACGCTTCGGCTTTTGCATCTTCAAAGCTTTTTTCATGTGCAGGGATAATGGTTACAAGTTCAAATGTGTAGTAATCGTCTCCTACTAAGATAGGTTTAGAAAAAGCAGACTCTTTTGAGAGTTTTGATATGATTTCAAGAACATCGGCATTAAAAGGGTTATTTGATTGTGAAATCGTGATATTTTTAATATCCATACCTGCTGTTTCGCCTTTTTTATAAGCTATATAAGATTTAAGAGCCTCTTTTTTACTCTCTTTTGAAATTATGTCTTCTATAACTTTTGCTTTTGCCGTCTCAAATTCTAAAATTTTTCCCTCTGGGTCTTTAAAATTTTCTCTATTTTCGTTATAGTGTGTTGTTAGCTCTTCTTGTGTCGGCTCTTTAGAAATTTTCCCTTGTTTTATATATTTTAATTCATAAGCAACTTCGCTCATAAAATTCTGTTTTGATTTTTCCCAATAAGCTTTTAGCATCTCATCCGATACATCAACGCTTATCATCTGCGGGGTTAAAATTTTGTACTCGAGTTTATCCGCAATATTTAGTACCGTATCGGCAATTTTTAACTCATTTTCGTTAGCACTTACTTGTAGCAAAGCGAGAGTTTTTTTTATGAGGAGCTCTTTTTTGAGGCTCTCTTCATAATCCTTTACACTTAGGTTGTTTTGTGAGAGAACATCTTTGTAAGTATTTTTATCAAAAGAGCCGTTTTTGAAAAAATAGTCTTTTGACTGGAGATCTTGAACAATCTCTTCATCATTGACTTCGAGATCATAAGAAGCTGCTAAGTTTAAGATGAGTGCCTGTTGTGTTAGGAATTGCATAGCTTGAGCTTTTAAACCGAAGCTTTTTGCTTTCTCCTCATCAAAACTGCCTTGAAACATCTGATTGTATTGTGCATATAGATTTGAGTAGCTTTTTTGCAAATCACCTACCGTTATCTCAACTTCTCCGACTTTTGCAATCGCGCCTGCTTTGTCTCCGTAGCTATATTGCCCCCATCCGACAAATCCGGCACCGACAAATGCAATAGTAGAAATCCAAATGGTAACTATGAGGTATTTTTTGTGTCTTTGCATCCAAGTAATCATAAAATAATAACCTTGTTTTAATATTTTTGTTATTGTATGCAAATAAGCATTAAAACTTCATAAATATGGAGCAAGCTTCAATTTTTAAATAATTGTTATTTCTAAGATAAATGTAAAACAAAAGATAGTAAAATCGGCAGATATAATAAAAGGATTTTTTATGAGGCAGATACTAAAATATGAAAATATAAAAGAAGAGTTACCTAAGTTATCTGAAATTTTACTAAATACTATACAATCAGATATCTTAGAGATAAAAAGAGTCGATAAATGCTGTAAGAGGTTTAACGAGGCAATGCAAAAAGTGCCAAAACTCGAAGATTCAGAGTATGTAGTTTTTTCAAAATACATAGAGAGAGTAAACCATCCGTACGAAAAATTTATATTTTTATCAAAAGAGGGTGAAGAGATATTTGATGCAAGTGGAACGCAAATGGAGTTATATCAGCTTTTAGCCGCTACAAATCTTCGATACACGCCTGAATATGAAGCATCTTTGAATAATAATAAATGAATAACCAAGAGCTAAAAAAAAGAGATTTGGAAGTTGTGTGGCACCCTTGCACACAAATGAAAGACCATGAGAAACTCCCCCTTATACCCATAAAAAGAGCGTATGGAGTCTATCTGGAGGATTTTGAAGGGAATGTTTATATAGATGCTATTAGCAGTTGGTGGGTAAACCTTTTTGGGCATACAAATAGCTATATAAATCAAAAGATAAAAGAGCAGTTAGATACGCTAGAACATGTTATATTGGCGGGTTTTACGCATGAACAAGTTGTAAAGCTTTCTGAGCGGCTTGTTGCACTCTCTCCTGATGGGTTGAAAAGATGTTTTTATGCAGATAACGGTTCAAGTGCCGTTGAAGTTGCGCTTAAGATGAGTTTTCATGCACATAAAAATGAAAATAAGATAAAAAAGAGATTTGTTTCTCTTACAAACTCATACCACGGTGAGACCATAGGAGCTCTTAGTGTCGGAGATGTAGAGTTATACAAAAATACATATGAACCTCTCTTGATCAAGAGCATACAAACGCCTACACCAAAAGATATGAGTAAAGAAGCGGCACTTGAAGCAGCACGAGAGTTTGAAGAGTTATGCAAGAAAAAAGCGGATGAGATTAGTGCAATCATACTAGAACCATTAGTTCAGGGTGCAGGCTATATGCATATGTACCATAAAGACTTTCTGGTTTTTGTACGCCAAATTTGTCATAAATATGATATTCATATGATAGCCGATGAAGTTATGACCGGATTTGGCAGAACAGGTGAGATGTTTGCATGTCATAGTGCTAACATAACACCAGATTTTCTTGTTTTATCTAAAGGTCTGACAGGTGGCTATTTGCCGCTTTCTGTTGTACTAACAACGGATGAAATCTATATGAAATTTTATTGTGATTATAATGAACATAAGGCATTTTTGCACTCACACAGTTATACAGGGAACGCTCTTGCATGTGCTGCTGCAAACGCAACGCTAGATATTTTTGAAAATGACAATGTTATAGAAAAAAACAGAGCTTTAGCGGAGTATATGTCAAAAAAACTGCAAAAATTTAAAGAGCTTCAAAATGTAGAGAGTATAAGACAAAGCGGAATGATTTGTGTGATTGAACTAAAAGGATATACGGCAGAGCAAAGAATCGGGCTTAAAGTTTATGAATACGGGCTTAAAAACGGTGTTTTGCTTCGCCCTCTTGGTCATATCATATACTTTATGCCGCCCTATATCATAAAAAACGAAGAGGTTGACAAGATGATGGGCGTTGCATATGATGCTATTGCATCTCTTTTATAACTAGTCAAAAGCTGAGTCGTTTTTTGTCGTATCAAGAAGGAGCAGGCGGCAGCTTTTTTCTAAAATGGCTATTTTTTTTGCCATCTCGTGTATATCTCTGTTAAAAGTATATACACCGTATCCGCGAATAACCATAATATCGGTTTTTTTACTTTGAAAATAGTATGCTATTTCACTGCTTGCTCTCTCATACCAGTCATCAAAATTTTTTGGATCTACTATCTCTATGGAGCCGAGTTCGCTATAGCCAAAATAATCTCTAGGAGTGATTATGTTGTGTTCAAGTGAATAGGCAGTTGTAAAAGGAGGCATGCTAAAGCATATAAATTTTGCATCAGAGATTTGTGAGTAAATGCTATGATGTATATTTGCGTCCATGCTTGCTTGATTCCATCTGTAATCTTTTTTAAAATACAACTCTATAAGAGTAGAGTCATCAAGAGCATCAAAAATTGCCTCTTTTGTGTTTATGATAAACCTGTTTGACTCCGTTTTAGCCGATATGGAACCATGGTATATACCGAAAAAATCTTTTCTAAACATTGCCAATGCAAGCGTATAGAGTTTGTGTTTGAGATGTTCCTTGTTCATTTAGCATACTCGCATATTGGAATTTTTTATTTTAAAGCAACTTCATCAAAAAAAAGTTCTCTGTTTGTTTCAAAATTTTCAACCAATTTTGTAAAACAGCTTCCTAATTCTCTTATGGTTTCGATGTTTGGTTCAATATATATTTTATTTGCTTTTTTTTGCATTTTTATAATATCGGCTTCACGAAGAAGCTGCAGATGTTTAGAAATAGTCGGTAGAGAAAAATCAAAATGTTTAGCAATAGTAGTTACGCAAGTAGCATGCGGGTTTACTTCATATTTTGGATTTTTATCGTCAATGGAGCAAACATAGCCGCCTGTAAAAACATTTTTAAAAATTAAAAAGCGAGTTTCATTGCCTAGAGCTCTGAAAATTTTTATTTTTTGCTGCATATCTAACATATTTTTTCCTTGACAAATAGTTCAAATAATTATACCATAGCATATATTATTTAGTTAAATGCCTAAATAGGAAAATAGACTAAAAGGATTAATAATGAAAAAGATGTTAGTAAATTTTATCTGTTGTGCAGGGCTATTCTTTGCATCTTTGCCGCTTCTGGCACAAGAAGATGCAAAAATGGCACTCATCAATGAAGCAAAAAAAGACTCCGGAGAAATTACTCCCGCAGAGCTTAAGGGTATGTTTGAAAATGAAGAGAAAGTTGTTATCCTTGATGTTAGAGAGACCGAACAAAGGGCGGAGGGATATCTTTTTGATGATTTTGTTTCCGTAAATACTGTTTCAATAACTCGCGGTAATTTGGAGTGGGAAGTTCAAGAGAAAATCAAAGATAAAAACATGGCAGTCGTTACCTATTGCAGAAACGGCGGACGCGGTGCATTAGCCGCGCAAACACTCAAAAAAATGGGTTATAAAAATGTTAAAAATCTCAAAGGCGGCATACAGGACTGGGCAAAAGCAGGTTATAGCGTAAAGACCGGTTTGGGCGTAACTAAATTGGATATAAAGGATTAAAGATGATTACTATAATACTAAACCATGAACCTTATGACGGTTCCGATGTTACTTGGAATGCGCTGCGTCTTGCTTCAACACTTCACAAAAATGGAGAAAAAGTAAATATTTTTCTTATGAACGATGCAGTTGATTTGGCAAGAGATAAAACGCTAAAGCCAGAGAGTTATGACCATGATTTGGTTTTGATGTTAAAAAAGCTTTATGAGAGCGGTGTTGCGCTGCAAGTTTGCGGAACATGCAATGCAAGATGCGGGATTTTTAAAAATGAACCATACTTTGATGAAAAAATATCCTCAACAATGCAGGTTCTCTCAGATTGGGTTGTAAGCAGTAAGCAGGTCTTGACCTTTTAATCTATTTAAACCAGCTTTTCATCTTTTCAATCGCCGAGTCAAGCACACTTTCGTGAGGCTTGGACTCTATACCGAAGGATTCTTGAA
>JAUPKZ010000067.1 GCA_030837195.1 Campylobacterota bacterium | reverse complement strand
CGATGTTTTAGAAAACAGCGGTAAAGTTTTACCGTTGCTATTTACAATAAGTCGCTAAAAGCCCACCTTTTAGCATCTCATAAACCTCATCGCCTTTTAATTTTTTAACTATTTTTAGAGCAAAACATATAGCGGTTGCAGGTCCACGGGAAGTCATAATATTTTCATCTTCGACCACCATTGCGCTATCACCCATATAACCATCTTTTTTTATCTGTTCTTCAACGCTTGGATAGCAAGTATATCTATTTTTTAAAACTCCAGCACTATTTAGTGCAAAAGGAGCGGCACAAATAGCGCCTATGAGTTTTGATTTTTTATCCATCTCTTTGAGTATATTTTGTACGGTTTTATCTTTTGCAAGTGCATTAGTACCACCCCATCCACCTGGTAAAATTATCATAGTAAGCTCATCTACGGCTACATCTTTTATCTCTGTATCTGCAAGCACAAATATAGAATTTGCGCCTTTGACTAAAGTATTCTCATCAAGTGAAGCAACAATGACATCGATATCTGCTCTTCTTAAAACATCTATAATACTTATAGCCTCAATCTCTTCAAACCCTTCAGCCAAAGGTACCAAAACTTTACTCATATTGTATGCTCCGCTATTTTTTTATTATTATACTTAAAATGTTATAATTTTGATTGCAGAGTGTATATAAAAGCTATTTGTAGCGGTTCTATAGCTTAAAATTTTACAGGATATAAAATTAAGCGTAAGCCTCGCAAGTAATCTCAAGGACGAGATTACGAGAATGAGCGTAAAATAACTTTTATATACACATAATTTATAAAAAAGAGAAGAATTTTGAGCGAAATATTTAAACTTCTAAGAGTACATCAGTATATAAAAAACCTATTTATCTTTATGCCTCTGCTCTTTTCACTTCACTTTAACGACACAACCGCTCTGCTTCATACTATCGGGGCATTTGCTCTTTTTAGCCTTATGGCAAGCAGCATATATGTATTTAATGATTTACTTGATGTGGAAGAAGATAAAAAACATCCGACTAAAAAATTTCGCCCTTTAGCAATCGGCAGCGTATCTAGTGCAAATGCAAAAATCATTATAGCTATTTTATCTTCAGCATCACTTTTAGCTTCTTTTGCGTTCAATATAAACCTTTTTATAGTACTTCTTTCGTACTTTATACTAAACATTTTTTACTCTATAAAACTAAAACATATTGCAATTGTAGATATCTTTATCATCGCAACCGGGTTTGTTTTAAGACTCTTTGCAGGCTCTAGCGTAAGCGATGTGCCTCTGTCTATGTGGATTATACTTGTTACATTTTTACTTGCTATATTTTTGGCACTAGCCAAAAGAAGAGATGATGTGTTGTTATCTCAAGAAGGCAAAGAAACAAGAAAAAATATAGACGGTTATAACTTAGAGTTTGTAAATGCTTCTATGGTTTTGATGGCAGGAGTCGTTATAGTTAGTTATATCCAATACACCATCTCTCAAACCGTTATAGATAGGCTTGGCACAAGTAACTTATATCTAAGTGCCTTTTTCGTTATTTTAGGCATTTTACGCTATATGCAAATAACATTTGTCGAAGAAAATAGCGGCAGCCCTACAAAGATAGTTTTAGAAGATAGGTTCTTACAAATGACAATTTTGTTTTGGCTAGTTAGTTTTATAGCAATCGTACAGTTTACATGATAGCTAAATATGCTTTTTTTGCTCTTATCTCAACTATTGCAAATCTTGTATTTCAATATTTGAGCTTTTTGGTATGGAGTGGATTTTTATCTCTTTATTTAGCTATGTTTATAGGAACTATTGCAGGACTTGTCATAAAATATATACTAGATAAAAAATATATCTTCTACCATAAGCCAAAAAGCAAAAAAGAAGACGGTATAAAGTTTTTACTCTACTCTCTGATGGGAGTTTTTACTACGGCTATATTCTGGGGGTTTGAGATAGCTTTTGATTATCTATTTGATGATAAAAATGCAAAATACTTAGGTGCCGTTATCGGTTTGTCAATAGGTTATATTGTAAAATACTATCTTGATAAAAGGTTTGTCTTTAAGGATTAAACAATGAGTTTACAAAGCTGGGGAATGTACCCAAAAATCGAAAATAAAGTATTTTCTTTTCGTTCTAAAGATAGCTTAAGAGAATATATGAAAGAAACGGCAGAGTTCATCTCTTACGGAAACGGTAGGAGCTATGGAGACAGTGCACTAAATGATAACATACTCTATACTAAAACTTATGATAATTTTTTAGATTTTGATGAGAACACCGGTATATTAAACGCACAAGCAGGAGTGCTGCTTAGTGATATACTAGATGCGGTAGTTAAAAAAGGGTGGTTTTTAAAAGTAACCCCCGGAACAAAACTCATCACGCTAGGCGGTGCCATAGCAAGTGATGTTCACGGGAAAAACCATCATATGGAAGGATGCTTTAGCCAATGCGTGGAAGAGTTTAGCATAATGCTTCATGATGGGCTTATTAAAACTTGCAAAAAAGGTGATGAGCTTTTCTTGGCAACTTGCGGCGGTATGGGACTCACGGGTGTTATACTTAGTGCTAAAATATCTCTAAAGAAGATAAACTCCGCATATATAAACCAAACGACTATAAAGACTAAAAACCTAAAAGAGACATTTGAAGCATTTGAAAAGTACAAAGATATGCCATACTCCGTTGCTTGGATAGACTGCTTGGCACAAAATGAGGAGATAGGAAAATGTTTGCTCATGGTAGGTGATTTTGCAAATGACGCCAATTTAGAGTATAAAAGCAAAAAAAAGCTTACAATCCCTTTTACTTTCCCATCATTTACACTAAATAATTTAAGTGTGAGAGCCTTCAACTACCTATACTACGCAAAAGCAAAAGAGGGTATCTCAAAGCAAAAAGTAACTATCGATGCTTTTTTTTATCCGCTTGATGCCATAGGAGAGTGGAATAAAATCTATGGGAAAAACGGATTTACGCAGTATCAATTTATACTCCCCAAAGAAGCTAGTTACGCAGGGCTAATGGAAATATTGCAAAAAATATCACAAAGCGGCAAAGGCTCATTTTTAGCAGTCCTTAAACTCTACGGCAAGACAAACGACAACTACCTCTCTTTTCCGATGGAGGGCTATTCTCTTGCGCTTGATTTTAAGATAGAGGACGGAATTTTTGAGCTTCTTGATAGCCTTGATACCGTTGTACTCAAATACGGCGGACGCATATATCTCACAAAAGATGCCAGAGTGCACAAAGAGACATTTGAGCAAGGATATCCTATGATAGAAAAATTTAGAGCATTTAGAAAAGAACATAAAATGGATGAGAAGTTTAATTCACTACAGTCAAAAAGGGTAAAAATATGAGTTTTGTACTAATTATCGGAGCTTCAAGCGATATAGCAAAAAATATAGCCAGAGTGTATGCAAAAAACGGCTATGACCTCTATCTAGCAGCAAGAAAAAGCAGCGAACTAGAAGAGCTAAAACATGATATAGAACTAAGAAGCTCCAGAAGAGTTATACTTCTTGATTTTGACATTAGTGCATATGAGACGCATAAAAAATTTTATGACTCGCTTGAGCCAAAACCACTCGGTGTTATTGTAGTATCAGGCTATATGGCAGAACAGAAAAAAGCACAAAAAGAGTGGGATGAAACAGTTGCAATGATCAATGTAAACTACAGCGGTGCAGTGAGCATTTTAAATATTATTGCCGAAGATTTTGAAAAAGAGAGAAGAGGTTTTATAGTCGGCATTAGCTCTGTTGCCGGAGATCGAGGCAGAAAAACGAACTACCTCTACGGAAGCACAAAAGCTGCATTTTCAGCATACCTAAGCGGCCTTAGAAATAGACTTTATGAGAGCGGCGTACAAGTTTTAACTGTAAAACCGGGATTTGTCGCAACAAAGATGACACAGCATTTAGAGTTGCCTAAAAATCTAACTGCACAGCCTGAAGATGTAGCGCAAGATATCTTTGATGCGCAGCAAAACGGACGCAATGTCCTATATACAAAACCTATATGGTTTCTCATTATGCTCATTATTAAACATATACCGGAATTTTTATTTAAGAAAATGAGCATATGATACAAATCTACAAAAAAGAGCTCCAAAGCCTCTTTGTTATATTTTTTTTTAAATTACTTATTCTTACGCTTATGCCTTTAACCGGTGATGAAGCCTATTTTATTAAATGGGCACATAATCCGAGTATTGGCTACTATGATCATCCTCCTATGGTCGGATGGGTTATATATGCTCTTAGTTTTATAAACGACTCGCATATATTTTTTAGACTATTTGCGGTTATGACAACTTTTATAGAAGCTTTTGTCATATATAAGATAGCCGTTCTTTACAAAGTTCAAAAAGAAAAAGCATTTTTATCGACTCTTATATTTTTAGCTTCTAGCGTAGATTTGCTGCTTTTGCTTATGACAAATGATGTAACCCTGCTCTTTTTCGGCTCACTCGGAACACTTTTTTTGCTTTATGCACTAGAGAGACAAAACTTAAAGTACGCACTTCTTAGCGGTATCTTTTTGGGCGCGGCTTTTTTGAGTAAATATTTTGCAGTGTTTTTACTCTTTTCACTTTTACTATTTAGCTTTTTTACATACGGCAAAAGAGCTATAAAAGTAGTAATCGTAGCAGCTTTTTTTATACTTCTCTTTATCGCTCAAAACTTATACTTTAACTACAACAGCTGCTGGAACAATATACTCTTTAACTTCTTTGCAAGAACAGAGGATAACAGATATAGTATAGGCACTGTTTTAGGCTATTTTGCTTTGATGCTATATATTTTTACCCCGTGGGGAGCATATTTTCTACTTAAAAATATATTTCAAAAGACCACACTATTAAAACTTATCTTTTTTGTCTTAGGCGTCGGATTTTTCGTATTTTTTGTAGTATCTCTTAAAAACAGTATAGGACTTCACTGGTTTTTACTATTTACTCCGTTTATATTTTTGCTTTTTAGTTTTTTAGATAAAGATACAATGCTAAAGGTATTTAAGTACAACACAGTTTTTACACTTCTTCACGGAGTAATTTTAACAACCCTGCTACTGCTTCCTATATCGCTTATAAGCGGACATAAAAAATATTCCGATATAGTTATGTTTAGCGCTCCAAATGGCATTTGCAAAGAGTTTAATGATGATAAAACCATCTTTACGCTTGGATACTCAAGTGCCTCGTTGCTCTCTTATGCTTGTAAAAAAGATGTTTTTGTTCTATTTAATAACTCAAAATATGGAAGACTTGATGATAAACTCTTTGATATACGAGAGATATCAGGCAAAGATATAAAGCTTTTTAATAAACGCAAAATAGACGAGGAAGAGTTAAGAGATGTTTGTTCATCTTATGAAGTTGGAAGTTTTGACATAGAGGGAGCTACTTTTTACAATGCAACTTGCAAAAATTTTAACTATGAAGTCTATAAAAAAAAGTATCTTGACTATGCAAATGAGCACTTTTACAATATTCCACAGTGGCTGCCACAAGGAGAGTGTTACTTCAAGGAGAGATACTATTGAATCTAGCACTTTTTGATTTTGATGGGACACTCACTACAAAAGACTCTCTTGGAGTTTTTTTAAAATACAGCGTAGGGACGCAAAAATATATTTTAAATATGTTTAGATTTATCCCTTATTTTTTTCTTTGGAAAATCGGGATGATGAGAAATGATGTGGCAAAAAGACATCTATTTAAGATCTTTTTTAAAGGTATTGATGAATCCGAGTTTAAAGACTTAGCTAAGGGATTTGCAAAAGAGAAGCTAAGCTCTATCATCCATAACGAGAGAGTTGCACTGCTAAAAACACATCAAGCAAACGGCGATAGAGTTATAGTAGTCTCTGCATCTATGAAGTGTTGGCTTGAACCGTGGTGTAGGGAGATGGGAGTAGAACTCCTCTCCACGGAACTAGAATTTAAAAAAAACCGCTTTAGCGGTGCATTTTTAACTCCAAACTGCCACGGCAAAGAGAAAGTTGCAAGGGTAAAAGAGTACTTAAATATAGACAACTATGATACAATATATGCTTACGGGGACAGCTCAGGCGACGATGAGATGTTAGCTATGGCAAATGTAGCAAAGAGGTTTTGATAAATTAAAAATATGTAATAGTAGCCAGAGGAGTGATTAAGTCCTCTGTTTTGATTAATACAGAGCAGGTGCAAACACCATCAGTATTAAAAAGACTACTAATATTTTATAAAACACAGGAAATACCTTTCCCACAAGCTCCCACCCACCCCATCCTTACCAAAAAAAAGGCAAAAAAAAAGGGTTAAAGCCAAAGCTCTAACCCTCACTTGAAGTAGTCTGATAATCACTCAGACGAGTATTTCGTGTTTTACGAGAAGAAGTATATCGTAAAAAAATAAATATGCAAAATTAGTGTGCATTAAAAAATTATATCCGACAACTTCCGCTACGCTAAATATTTATTTTTTTAGCGGTGAAAAAGGTACAAGCGCAGAACCCCAAGTAAGCCCGCCGCCAAAAGCATCAAGAAGCATAAGCTCTCCTGCTTTTAACTCACCTTTTTCATATATGTCGTTTATAGCCATAGGTATAGATGCGCCTGAAGTGTTGCCGTATTTTTCAACCGTTAGCACTACTTGTTCATCTTGAAGCTTTAAGGCATCTCCTACCGCTTTTATGATTCTTAGATTTGCTTGATGCGGTACAAAATGTTTTATTTGAGAACTTTGTATATTATTATGCTCAAGTATATCAATAACATCTTTTGTAAGTGTTTTTACCGCAACTTTAAATGTTTCATTACCCTTCATCTGCATAAAGCAACTTGATGCTTCTTGCGTCAATGAATCATGAGCAGAACCGCTTCCGCCGTTTGGAGTCATAAGAAGATCTGCATACTCTCCGTCTGCTCCGGTATGAATGTCTATAATAGCTTCATCTTTATTGTTAGTTGCACTTATAACTGCCGCTCCGGCACCATCACCAAATAGTATGCAAGTCCCTCTATCAGTATAGTCCGTTATAGCGGAGAGTTTCTCTGCGCCGATTATGAGAATATTTTTTTTCATACCCGACTCTATAAATGCTTTTGCAATCGATAAAACATATACAAAGCCCGTGCAAGCTGCCGAAATATCAAACGCAGTTATGTTTTTTAGTCCAAGCTTTGTAGCGATAATCGTTGCGGTAGATGGCATACAAAAATAATCCGGAGAGATGGTAGCGCACACAAGCATATCTATTTGAGTTTTATCTATACCACTTCGCTCAATCGCGATTTGAGCAGCTTTTGCACCCATATCGCTTGTAAATTCGTCTTTAGCCGCAATATGGCGTTCTTTAATGCCTGTTCTTTTGGTAATCCACTCATCTGAAGTATCTACCATTTTCGATAAATCTTCATTTGTAAGAATACTACTAGGAACATAAGCCCCTATTGAGCGAAATGCAGCATATGCCATCAACTTTCCTTGTTTTTTAACTCTTCTAGTCTTTGGATGATTTGGTCATTAACATTTTTATCTATATAGCTAATTGCCTGAAAAATCGCATTTTTTATAGCTTTTGGGTTGCTTTTTCCATGACTTACTATTGCGCAGCCGTCTATTCCTATAAGCGGTGCTCCGCCGATTTCCGCATAATCCATCTGTTTTTTAAGAAGAGCGAATACTTTGCGCATAAGAAGCGCTCCTGTTATTGCTATGGGCGACTTTCTTATATATTCTTTTATAAGCCCGGTTATAGTTGATGCAACGCCTTCCGAAGCTTTTAAAACCAAGTTTCCGACAAAACCGTCACATACTATAACATCACAACTGCCGTTAAAGATATCGCTACCCTCAACATTTCCCTTAAAGCCTCTATATCCATGCAGAAGTTTAAATGCTGCTTTTGTTACATCGTTTCCTTTACTATCTTCTTCACCATTTGCAAGAAGTCCGATAGAAGGTTTCGAAACACCAAACATCTTCTCTGCATAACATCCGCCCATTACGGCAAACTGCACTAAATGTTCAGCCTTAGAATCAACATTTGCGCCAACATCAAGTATAAGAGATTTTTTAGCCTCTTTTGTAGGCATAAGAGCAACTAGCGCAGGTCTTAGAACGCCACTTAGACGACCAAGCCTTAGTGTTGCCAAAGTCATTGTAGCGCCACTGTGTCCGGCAGAAACTACACCGTCTGCCTCACCGTTTTTTACAAGCTCTACCGCCTTATATATACTGCTCTCTTTTCTTTTTATAGCATCCGTTGCTGCATCGTGCATAGAGATAACATCATCGGCTTCGACTATAGAAATCTTATCTCTATAACGCTTTGGTAACAGAGGTAAAATTTCTGACTTTTTACCTACTAAAATAGGAATAAACAGTTTTTGTTTTAAAGCTTGAATACAACCTTCAATAATTGGTGCAGGACCGAAGTCCCCGCCCATAGCATCAATAGCTATTTTTACCATTGATTATTTATACTCACCGGTTGTAGGGTTGATATGATGCGGAAGTTTATATGTTCCGTCTTTATCTTTTACCGGACGCGCTAGTGAAATTTTATAGTGAGTTCTTCTCTTTGCTGCACGCGTATGAGAGACTCTTCGCTTTGGTACTGCCATCTTTTATGTTCCTTTCTATGTTGTTTTATAACGCAAAATGAGCAAAGCCCATCTTGCTACGCTTGCCGCTATGACACTAAAGCTTGCCTCGAATGAGGCAGAAACTTGTTTTATAACGC
>JAUPKZ010000013.1 GCA_030837195.1 Campylobacterota bacterium | reverse complement strand
AGACCGCAAGATGTTTATAAAGCACAAGCTCCTATTATAAATAAAAATGCAGGAATTATAACAGTTACTGCAACAGTAAAACAGATGGAGAGATTGGAGAGTTATCTTAAAAAATTACAGGACAAAGTACAGCTTCAAGTACTTATCGATGTGCAACTTCTCTCTGTTACGCTAAGCGAAGGAAAGACTACAGGTGTTGACTGGTCACAGCTATACAAACTTCAAAATATTGATTTAGGTTTTGATTATGTAAGTAAAAACAATCTTATCGAATTTACAAATGACGGCGGCATACTAGGAACTACATCATTTGACACGATGGGACAGCAAGCCGTAAACAACGCACATGTATTTCAGATGTCGGCAAAAGGCTCTTTAAATGAAGTTATAAAATTTCTTAAAACACAGGGCGATGTAACTTCTATCTCAAATCCAAAAGTTCTAACACTTAACAATCAGCCGGCACTTATTACTGCAGGAACTGAGTATTTTTACAAGATAATCAGCACGGAAACCCTATCCGGTACGACAAGCGGAACGCAAAGTACAAGTGAAGATTTGCAATCTGTTTTTGCAGGAGTTCTTTTAGATATCACACCTGAGATTTCCGATGACAATATGATAACACTAAAAATAAATCCGTCTGTATCTGAGACTGTTACGGATATATCAGCAGTAGAAGGTGTTGACAGAACCATGCCGCCTGACCTTCGCCGCCGCCAACTCTCATCAGTTGTAACGGTAAAAGACGGGAAGCGCATCATCTTAGGTGGTTTGATTAACACAAACAATTATGTAGATATAAATAAGGTGCCTATTTTAGGTGACATTCCTATCTTAAACTATCTGTTTAAATATGAAGATAAACAAAAAATTACACAAGAACTTGTTATAGTCATAGAGCCTAAAATCGTTGCAAAAGGTAAAAAAGATTTATCTCTTTCGGATTTAGGGTATCAAGGTCTCTCAAACAAAGTTTTAACCAGTACTACAGATGCAATTACATCTACTAAAGATGCCATAAAAGAGGAAAAGTGAGTTCAAGTATCTATGAAAACTCTAGGGATGTTTTTTTAGATACGGTAAATGCTAAAGATTACATCCAGCTAGATAGGGTCTCATTTATTTATCAATCCCTAACCGAGTCAATAGCAAAGCCTCTAAAGATGATACTTCTTTACGGCAAACCGGGAACCGGTAAGAGCATGTTTTTAACCAAGCTCCACGAAAGTTTGTCTGCTTCCCAAAAAATCTATCTTTACAAAACTCCTATTCTTGATGAAAGTGAGTTTTTTAAGACTCTTGCTCAAGATTTATATGGGATGAAATATGACGATGAACTAAACTTTACACAGTTTATGAAAGTTGTCGAAAATAAAGAGTTAACGGAAGCAATTACTCCTCTTATTCTTTTAGATGAAGCTCAGCTATATTCAACTTCGCTAATGGAGAAGATACGACTACTATCTGACACAAGAAAAATAAAATTTCTTATAGCTCTTCACAAAACAGAAAAAGAAGATTTAATAGCAAAAGAACATTTTCAAACAAGAATTTGGGAAAGCATAAGACTTGACAATGCGTCTGCAACAGAATTAAGGCTCTATATACAAAAAAAGCTTATGAAAGCAAACTGTATAGATACGGCTGCAATGTTTTCTCCAAAAATCATAAATCTTATTCATGAACTAACCGATGGGAACTATAGAGATACAAACAAGCTTCTTTTTACACTATTTGATATATATGTTCACTATGAACAAAACAATCCGCTTAAAATAGACAAAAAAGAGATTTCTAAAAAAATTGTTGAAATGGCTGCTATGCACACAGGACTTATCGATGCTTAATATTCATGATTTAGAAGCAAGACATACAAAATACAGAATCAAACAATTGATGCCATATATTATGCTCTTTATTAGCGTTATCACTATTTTTATACTTACATATTTTCTTATAAATTTTTCATCTAATGCAAACAAAGAGTCTATTGCAGAAGCGGAACAAAATATATCGCAACTGCCTGTTGCTAAAAATAGTGCTAATACACCTATCACTACCAAAGAAGAAAATAATATTTCGACACAAAGTTCATATGAAATGCCATCAGAAGAGATGAAAGAAGCACTTGCCGAGGAGATAAATCGACAAATAACTCAAAGAGAAGAATCAAAAATATCATTAACGCCTTCTCTTGGTTTTATGAAAAATATGCAGTCAAAAAACACTAAACTTTATGACAATGAATCTCTTTTACTAAAACAACAAATTGTAGATATTTCTGCTCCTATAGATGAAGAAGTAGCGTTTGAAGAAACGCATAGTATCCAAGAGCAAGAGGTAGAACAAAAAACAGTTGCCAAACCGACCGTCGAGCTAAAAAAAATAGCTCCTACTCCGGTTGAAGAAAATAAAGGCTCTATAAGTATTGCCAAGAAGAATGATACTAACGACATCCAAGATGTTATTAAAAGATTTAAAGTAAATAACAGCCCTGCTCTTGGTCTTTTTATTGCAAAAAGATATTACCAAATCGGCGAATATGAAAAAGCTTATGAATATGCTCTTCTTACCAATAACATAAATAACGGTATAGACGAGAGTTGGTTGATTTTTTCAAAATCGCTGGTAAAACTAGGCAAAAAAGATGCCGCAATTGAAACACTAAAAAAATATATTGAAAACTCAGGTTCAAAGCAAGCAAAACAGCTTTTAGATGAGATCTCATCAGGAAAGTTCCAATGAAGATATTTTTACTCTTTATCCTAGCAATAAACATATATGCTTTTGATGCAAAAAAAAGTATGCTGAGCCTATACCAAAACCAAAATTATGAAGAAGTTTGCAGAGTTGGTTTTAGTAACTTTGAAAATTTCTCACAAGATGAAGAATTTGTATCTCTATATGCTTTTGGCTGTTTATATGCTGATTATGTAGATCGTTTAACTGTTCCGATTACTATACTAAAATATTCTCAAGAAGCTCGTGCAAATTCTGCATATTTTTCGATTATTTTAATGCAAAAAAAGCTTCTTTATCATGCTATGATGGATGGTTACGATATCTCAACGCTTAATATGCCTACTACTGATTATATACTCTCTAAAGTTTTTGATCAATATGTAAAACTTGGAAAGCATGAAGCACAATCAGCCTATGTTTTTACAGATGAAAACGATGCCAGAATAACATATAAACTTTATCTCTTAAAAGATGTAAAAATTGATAAAATGGTCATAGAAAAGTTTTATGCCGGAGAGAGCGTAAAGCGACATGTGTACTGGTAATAGGAGAGTATAGTGGATAGAATTACATCTGATTTGTTAGCTAATGGCTCTATTATGAAGAGCCAAGTCGATAGATTGCTGGCAAAGGGTTTAGATACCAACTTAATCTTAAGAGACATTACTCTCTCCGGATTTATGACTATGGACAGACTTGTCAGGTTTATTGTCGATAAGATAATCAGCGGAGAATACGATCTTTCTATCATAGACAATTATGATTATATACATGAGAAAGATGTTCTCATAAAACTTGCTCAAAAGCAAAATATCATGTTTATTGACTTAGACTCGATAGATATGGATTATAGGTTAACTGACAAAGTTTCACTTGCACAGTTAAAAAAATACTATGCCCTTCCAATCTCTGAGGATGAGCTTTCTGTTGTCATAGCTTTTAATGATCCGCTTAACATAGATGCCCAAGAAGCAATGCAAAGGCTATTTCCGAGAAAACCGGTTAAAATAGCAGTTGCAACAAAAAAGCAAATTGAATCATATCTATTTAAAGTTGAATTAAAAGACAGTGTTAAAGGTTTAGTAAAAAAAATCCGTGACGAATTAAACTCTATTAGCTCCGTAGAAGAGCAGCAAGAAGCGTCTTCTATTTTATTACTAATCGATGTTATACTAAATGCTTGTATAAAAAGCCGTGCGAGTGATATCCATGTTGAGCCATCGGAAAAGAACTGTATGGTAAGAACCCGTATAGATGGAAAGCTTATAGAAATTTTCATTTTTGAAAAAGATATTTACCCGCCTCTTGCCTCTAGGCTTAAGCTACTTGCAAATTTAGATATTGCAGAAAAAAGAAAACCTCAAGATGGGCGTTTTTCTACGCTTGTAGGCGCTAGAGAGTATGATTTTCGTATCTCTACACTACCTACTCTCTATGGAGAATCCATAGTTATGAGGATACTTGATAAGCAAAAAGCACTTGTAAAACTTGAAGATGCCGGAATGGATGCATTAAGTTATAATAAATTTTTAAAAGGATTACATACTCCTTATGGTATCATACTAGTTACAGGACCTACTGGGAGCGGTAAAACAACTACTCTGTATGGTGCTTTAAATGAACTAAGAAATGTGGAGGACAAAGTTATTACGGTCGAAGATCCTGTTGAGTATAGAATGAACTTAATTCAACAGGTGCAGGTAAACCCTAAAGTGGGTCTAACTTTTGCGGCTGCACTTAGATCTATTCTAAGACAGGATCCCGATAAAATTATGATTGGTGAAATTCGTGATCAAGAGACTCTTGAGATTGCAATTAAAGCTGCACTTACGGGTCACTTAGTTATCTCGACACTTCACACAAACGACTCAATTAGTGCAATAACGCGTATGGCAGACATGGGTATTCCGCACTACCTTATAAGTAGTGCGCTTGTTACAATACAGGCACAAAGACTTGTTAGAAAGATTTGTCAAAACTGTAAGGAAGAAGAAAAGATATCGGCATCTACTCTGGAGGAGCTGCATACTTTTATTCCTGATGGTAGCAGATTTTATGCAGGCAAAGGGTGTAAAGAGTGTAATGAGACCGGATATATGGGGCGAGAGATGATTTGTGAGGTTTTAACTATAACGGACGAGCTAAGATCTCTTATAGCAAAAGGGGCATCCATAGATGCTCTACACACACAGGCTCTAAAAGATGGGTTTGTCGGTTTATTTAAAAACGGTATAGATAAAGCGCTTGAGGGAACAACAAGCTTAGAAGAAGTTTTAAGGGTGGCAAAATAATGAAGTACTTTATAGCAACGGTAATTACAAAAGGCAAAAAAGAGGAGTTTGGCTTATATGCCAACGATAAAAAACAGGCAAATGAACTTGCTAAATTAAAACTCTCCGGGATTTTAATTAAAATAGCAGAGGGCAATGAACCGTTTGAAGCAAGGATAAAAAGATTTAAAGCAAACTTGCTCTCAAATGTCAAAAAGAAAAAAATAAAGCAAGATTCTCTTATAGCTGCTATACGCCAGTTAGCCGTTATGACCAATGCCGGTATTTCTATATATGATTCTATGAGTGAAATTGCAAAATCAACGACTGATCAAACTCTTAAGCAAATATTTACCAAACTTGCAGAAGATATAAACTCAGGTCACTCTCTATCTAAATCAATGGAGAACTTTAGGTTTGAAGTTGGAAATTTGACCATAGCAATGGTTCAACTAGGAGAAAAAACAGGTAATTTGGATGAAGCACTATACTCACTTGCAGATATGCTAGAGGAGATTCGCGCAAACTATGTAAAATTTAAAAAAGCAATGGCATATCCTAGAAATGTTATGATCGCAATGGCAATCGCTTTTGTTATCTTAATATCCTATGTTGTTCCTAATTTTAAAACCATGTTTGAAAAGTTTAATGCCGAACTCCCGCTTCCGACTCTTATTTTGCTTAAACTTGAACATATTTTCAACAACTACGGTCTTTATGTCTTAGGTGGGCTTATCGTAACTTTTGTAGTTATGAAGTATATGATTGATAACTACAAAGAGGTAAGGTTTAGATGGCATGAAATTCTTCTTAAAACATACCTTATTAAGAACATTATTATGTATGCAACGCTAAGTCGCTTTACACTTGTGTTTTCAGAGTTGGTTCGTGCCGGTATCCCGATAGCCGAAGCACTTGAGACTGCAAACTCAATGATAGACAACCTTCCGCTTAAAGCAAAACTCTCAACGGTTAGATCATCTGTTGAAAAGGGTTCTGCTCTTAGCGATGGATTAAACGACACGAAACTATTTGAAAATATGATTATTCAAATGATAAGCGCAGGTGAAGATAGCGGTACTTTAGATACTATGATCAAAAAAGTTGCCGAATACTTCAAGATGAAGTTTGATGCCATAATTGACGGTTTATCGGAGGCAA
This sequence comes from Campylobacterota bacterium, assembly GCA_030837195.1. GTDB lineage: Bacteria > Campylobacterota > Campylobacteria > Campylobacterales > Sulfurimonadaceae > Sulfurimonas. Next base: position 16,156 of record JAUPKZ010000013.1, on the reverse strand, counting down.
TTGAGCCTATTATGCTCTTTATCCTTGCGGCAATGGTTCTTCTGCTTGCTCTTGGTATATTTTTACCTATGTGGGATATGGGTAATGCCGTTATGGGCAAAAAGTAAAATAGAGAAAACCTCTATTTTACACAAAACTCTCACTAGGCAATATTTGTAAATACTTTTTGGACATCCTCATCATCTTCTAGTCTGTCTAGTACCTTATCTATATCTTGCTGCTGTTCAGGTGTAAGAGTCACGGGAGTCGTTGACATTCTCTCTAAATTTGCTTTTTTTATCTCTACGCCCATAGCCTCTAAAGCGCTATTTATTGCACCAAAACTAGTATAGTCGGCAGTAACTATAACAACACCCTCATCTTCTTCTATCTCTTCAAGCCCTGCATCTATAAGTTCTAGTTCAATCTCTTCAAGATTCATACCGTCTTTTAAGTCAAACTCAAAAACTGCTTTTCTCTCGAACATAAAGTCCAAAGAGCCTTTTGTAAGCATCTCACCGCCATTTTTTGAGAGAGTGCTCTTTACATTTGCAACCGTTCTTGTATTATTATCTGTCATACACTCAATAAAAACTTGAACACCATGCGGAAGCTTACCTTCAAAACTCACTTCAACCATATTGCTCATATCTTTTGATGTAGCTCTCTTAATCGCTGCTTCGATATTCTCTTTTGGCATATTTTCAGCTTTAGCATTTAAAATTGCCGTACGAAGCTTTGCATTCATATCAGGGTCTCCGCCACCCTCTTTAGCTGCCATCGTAATTATTTTTCCTAACTTTGGAAATAATTTAGACATTGCTCCCCATCTCTTTAATTTTGAAGCTTTTCTATATTCAAACGCTCTTCCCATCAAATTTCCTTCTATTGTTTATAGTAGTATTCTTTTTACACTCGATTTAAAAATGAAAAATGTATAATAGCATATTAGTAATTTATGGGGTATTTAATGCAGCTAACTTTTAAGCTAAAACACTATTTTTTTAATGCTTTTCGTGAATTATTCGTACATCATCACGGTTCATTAGAATTTCGTGCCAAGCTATATGCTCTTTTGTTAGCTACCTACACTACAGTTGAAGACGAATATTACGATATTGTTAAAAATATTGGTATAAAAATATATGCCAATGACGAAGATAGAGCTAAACTGCTTGTTTTATCCACAAAAGAGCTAGTTAATAAGATACAAAACAATGAATTAAGCATTGATCAGCTCATTACAAGTATTCAAAAAGAGCTAAAGATTGTTCCAAGATATGCAAAAAAGATGGATATAGAGTCTCTAGCGCAACTCGTCGGCTTGTCACATGATAACGACACCACCGCATACCAAAAGAGTATAATAGAATTTTTGGCTAAAACTAGAGAAGAGATCCTACATGAAAAAGAGGAACAAATTGCTAAAGATGAAGAAAAAATATACTCAAAATATAAAAACTAGACTTTAAAGCTTTTTTCGTCAAAAAAACTCTCTATCGAAATATTTTTAAATGCTGCATTTAAACTAACAAACAGATTTGGGAACTCTTTTTCCATATTCGCTAAGAGTTTTTTAGTGTTTGCTCTTGCGTATGGCATTTTAATATCAAAACGCATAGATGGACAAGCTTCATCTCCTATCGTCTCTATATCATTTTCACGCACAAAAGCTTCTAGCTGCCTCTCTCTCATCTGAATTAATGGGCGAATTACAACAATGCCCCTGTCTGCTCTGTATTTTGGCGCAAGAGAGCGCAATTGTCCGTTATAAATAAAATTCATAAAAAAACTCTCTGCAGCATCATCCATATGATGACCTAATGCTACTTTATTGCACCCGAATTTCTCGGCGGCACTATACAAAGAGCCTCTTCTCATTCTGGAAAAAAAGCTGCAAAACGATGAATTCTTCCTTATTTTATCTTCTGCAATATCATAAATGTTTGTATTGTATATCTCATGTTCTATCCCGTACTCATTGCAGTGAGCTTGAAGTTTTTCATAATTTTCACCCATACCGTATGTAACCGTTACGGCAATGAGCCCAAATTTAAAAGGCGCACGGCGTTGCTGCTCTTTAAGCGCATGAAGCATCGTTAGGGAATCTTTTCCTCCGCTTAGAGCTACTAAAATACTATCGCCCTCTTCTATAAGCCCAAATTCGGCATTTGTTTTGCCGAGTTTACTCATGATTTTTTTAGATATTTTTATTGACAAGCTCATCCACCATTTTCATAACAAACTCAGCACTCTCATTAGCACTTGTTAGTAAAAATTCATCAAAACTAAAACTAGCATCCATATCAGCCGCATCACTAATTGAACGAAGAATGAAAAACGGTACATTTAGCGCATTACAAACAACTGCTACGCTAGCACCTTCCATCTCTAATGCATCAGCCCCAAATATGCTTCCTATCCAGTTTTTTCTCTCTTCATTTGCAACAAATTGATCTCCTGTTGCAATCACACCTTCTTTAATACTTTTTTTCATTGAAGAAGCAACCCTCTTGCTTAACTCAAGCAACTCTTTATCTGCTGCGACAAAAACTGAACCTTCCGGAACATACCCGTAAGGATGTCCAAAAGCGGTAATATCCAAATCATGCTGTGCTAGCTTTGTAGCTACTATCAAATCCGAAACTTTAAGCTCAGGTGATATAGCTCCGGCAACGCCGCTAAAGAGTAAAATTTCAGCCCCAAAATGCTCTATCATAGTTGTTGCCGTTAGCGTCGAGAATACTTTACCTATTTTTGAATATGCTATAACCAATTCACTATTTTTATAAGTAGCCTCGTAGTATCTATTGCCTGCATAATCAATAGTCTTATAACTCCCTATCTTTTGCAGTATCGGTGCTATCTCTTCGGGCATAGCACCCATTATAGCTATTTTCATTCTTCATTCCTGTATATTAAATGTTTCTATTGTCTCTTTATAGCGAGGTAACTGATGCACTATTGTGCCATCATCTGCAACTATACAACTGCCTCCCCAGAAACCAAGACCGTCTTCAAACCCTACCCTATTGACAAAAAACAGCTTTGCCCTACATCTTTTTGCAACATTTTTAATTATCTCATACCACTGCTCTTCTATCTCTAGAACTTTGCTTTTAAAACCTCTAGCAGGTGAAGCGGCTAAAGCTATTATGATATCAGGGTTTTGCTTTTCTAACTCTTCATAAACCGAGGTATGCCATAAATCTTCACAAACAAGCATACAGACTTTTCCAAAAGAGCTATCAAAACTCTCAAAAACACTACCTGATTTAAAATACCTTGCCTCTTCAAACATTCCGTAATTAGGCAAATGAACCTTATAATGCTGAGATAAAAGTTTACCATTTGAAAAGTATAACGCACTGTTTCTAAAAATATTATCTTCTTTTACTGCTGCTCCGACAACTATATCCATACCGATACTGGCATCCTTTAACACATCCAGCTCATTTAATACCCAAGCATCTTCATATAGTTTATCTTGTAACATATACCCGTTTAAGGACAACTCGGCAAAAACAATTAAATCACTCTTCCCTCTTAGTTCGTTTACAATCGATACAATTTTCTCAAGGTTAGTACGATTTAACTTTGGTGAAGTTTGTGCAAGCGTCACTCTCATTTTAGTTGCAAATTTGAGAAACAACTTCAGATAAAGATTTCATATCCGATACATTAAGAGTCTCTAACTCTTTTGCTATCTTCTTATTTAATCCTTTAAGAGTAGCACCGTTTCCAAACTCTATAAATAGTTCTACCCTCTCTTGTACGGCTTCAATTGATTGCTTATATTTTACAGGTTTAACCAACTGCTCCGTTAAAAGTTCAATCGCCTCTTTTTTTGTACTATACGCTTCAGTTGTAACATTAGAAACAACAGGTGCTTCAAATCTATCTTCTACCATACTCTCCATCAAACTCTTAAGAGGGATTTGTGCAGGAGTTAAGATGTCACAATGGCTAGCGACCGACATATTTAAAAGCATAGCTCTTTTTGCTCCTGCATCTTTAAATGTCTGCTCTAATGAAGCCAAATCTGCTCTCATTCCTGCAACAACAAGCTGTCCGTCTTGATTATAATTTGCAGGCCATACTTTTTTTCCCTCTGCCTGAGCGGCTAAACATACCTTTTCAACTGCTGCGTCATCCAATCCTAAAATTACCATCATTCCTGCTTCTATATCAGTGCAAGCATCTTGCATCAACTGCCCGCGTCTATGTACCAGTTCTACGGCATCTACATAATTTATCGCACCGCTTGCACAAAGAGCAGAAAACTCGCCTAATGAGTGTCCTAAAAAAAACTCTGCCTTTATGCTAGGGCATGCCTCTTTAAAAAGTCTATACGCAATCATCTGAATAAGCAATATTGCAGGCTGCGTATATGCCGTTTGATTTATCAAATCATTCTCTTTAAACAAAAGCTCTTCAAAATGAACACCTATTCGCTTGCCTGCTTGTTCAAACATCTCTTTTGCTATTTCTGAGTTATCATAAAAATCTTTTCCCATACCTATTGTCTGAGAGCCCTGCCCTGCAAAAATCATTGCAATTTTTTTCATACTGTTTATCCTTATTATAAATATTTTGCGTTTTCAGCTATTTTTTTTCTTAGTGTATTTCTATTGAGTCCAAGTTTGTCCGAGAGCTGTAATTGTGACTTAAATTTGTTTAATCCAGCCTTGATAAGAGGTGCTTCGTAAAGATAAATCAAATTTTTATAATCACTGTTTGAACCTATTTTATCAAATAAATAGCTTTCTATAATATTCATCAGCTCTTGTTCGTTAATATCCTGCAAAAGATAGTAAATCATAACTTGTCTTCGTAAAGAGTTTGAGTTTTGACTCAAATCAGGTTTAAAATTATTTATTTTAAACTTGTTGTTTGAGCCAAAAAGTAAAGCAGCTTCTTTGGTGAATTTTTTTATAAGTTCATTAACATCATCCGGTCTTTGAGCAAGTGGCGGTATTTCAAACTTAATGCTAAAGAATTTATCAACAAAATCATTTGTAAAATAGCTCTTTGCCGTAGCGATAACTCTTATATTGTTATTACCTGCGATTTCCAATACTTTTTTAATATTTGGCGATAGCTCAATATCACTGATAATAATTTTATTAACACTTTGCAGAGCTATTAAAAGTTCGTCATGATTAGATGCAGAAATAATATCTGCATTTGGAAGAATATATTTAGAGAGACTTTTTTTCCCAACACCGACCTCTCCTGTTATAAGAGCATCCACATTGAGTGTTTTTAAGAGAGTAGCTGTTTTAAATGCCTGCGCCGAAGATGCACAAGCCGTTATAAAGTTAGCATCCACAACCGGAGCCACTATGTGTGCCGCAACAGTCATCTAGTTGATTTTCAACAGGAATTCCGCTCATGATTTCATCTGCAGAAGCTTCTCTTACATTATTTAACACAACTAGAAAAGATAAATTCTTACCTGCAAGAGGATGGTTGAAATCTATAGTAACGCTCTCATTGCCTATCTCTTTGACAACCACCTGAACCGTGCCGCCGTCTTCACCTTGACCATAAAGTGTCATACCTACATCTAAATCAATACCTGCAAATTGATCTCTTGGAACTTCTTGAAGTGCTTCATCATCATACACACCGTATGCCTCTTCAGCTTTTACTAATACTTCTGCTCTCTCTCCGATTGCCATATTCGCAATTGCATTTTCCAGTCCAGGAATAATTTGACCTTTTCCGAACATAAAAACTAACGGAGCTCCTCCGATATTACTATCGACTATTTTTTCACCGTCGCTTACTTCGTATTCTATTGAGACTATCTGATTTGTTTGTATCGCCATTTTATTATGCCTTTATGTGTGTTTAAATAGTGTTACTATTTTTTGAGTTTTTTTCTTGCAATTTTTGCTTCGCCGCTTTGAGGAAACTTATCTACAACTGCACTATAAAAGTTTTGTGCATTATCTTTATCCCCTAATTCGTCCATTGATACAGCCGTATGAAGTAATAACACAGGCATATATTCAGCTTTATCATTAAGCGTTGCGCTTTTTTTAAAGTTAGCAACGGCTTCTGCATAATTTTTTCTATAATACTCTATCTCTCCAAGCATATAGTGGGATTTTGCAGGTTTATAGTTCTGGGCAACAAGATGTTTATACTTGTCAATTGCTTTTGTATATTCTTTCTCTTTATAAGCTTGTGCCGCCTCTTTTTCTATATCTGCATTTGACAATGCTTCTTCTTTTGGCGGTTTTGCCTTTGAGCTCTGTTTTGGGTCTTTTAGTTTATTTACATCACTTACAAGTTTTTCAAACTCTGTTTTTGAAACATAAGACTCATTTATAGAGTCTATTAATTTAGATATTTCCGTAAGTAAAAGTTTAATTTCTTCAATATTTTTACTATTTGTTTCAACTGATTCTGTTAATCTTTTATTGTACTCGTTTATATTTTTATGTTCAATGGAGTTTTTTTCTTCTAAAGATTTTAGCTGTATTTTATTTGAATGTGTCGAAGTAGAAATGCTCTCGACAATAGTTTGCAAACCGTCTATTCTTTCTCTAAGCGAATCAACCTGATTTGCTTGATTATTACTTTTTGTTGCAATCTTCTGGAGGTCTTTTTTTGTTTCTAGGATAGTTGATTCTGTTTTTGTTAAACCATAAGGATTTGGACTACTCAAATCACCGGCACCGAACGCAGAAGGTTCGGCAGCCGCCAAATAACAGGGCAAAGATATTGCTAAAATAGCAACTATTTTACTTTTGTTCATAGATTATGGTAAAAGTTTGAAATCTACTCTACGATTTTGAGCCCAGCACTCTTTTGTTTTTTCTGTACAAACAGGATTGCTCTCACCATAGCTTACCATAGTGATTTTATCAGCATTTACACCTTCAGCAGATAGAGCTTTTTTAACTTCATTCGCTCTTTTTAGTCCTAAAGCAATATTATACTCATCACTTCCCCACTCATCACAATTTCCTTCAAGTTTTGTAGAAAATTTGCTTGCTTTTGTTTTTAATACTTCAGCATTTGCAGGTACTTTTGGCTGATTTGCAGCATTGATGTTAAACTTATCAAAATCAAAATTGATAGTTGCTAGTTCTTTTTGAAGTCTAGCTATCATTTCGCTTTCTGATTCAACAGCAGCGCTAGAAACCGACTCACTTCTAGATGAAGGAACCGATGTTGCAACAGGAGCAGCTGCTACTGCTTGTGCAGCACCACTATTATCTTCTACTTTTGGATCTTTATCACTACATCCGCTAAACAACAAAACAGCCGCAACTACGCTTGACATTACTATGTTTTTCATAACTTTACACCTTAAATTTAAATTTCGCAATTATACCGAATTTTTTTTAAAAAATACTAAAATTTTTTAAAATACTTTTTTTTATTAAAAAAACTACCAATCTATAGACTGAACCTTCCCACTCTCCAAAGGAAAAAGGAAGTTTTTATTGTGATTTATCCTTATAATTCCTATTGAGCTTTGACCCTGATAATTTTTAATAAAAATAATCGCATCCCCGTCTATTGAAAATTTAGGAAACTCATTTACGCCAACAGCGGTTAATCTTCTAATAAAATCTGTTTCTGTAGATATTAGATGCAAATTAAAAGTATTATTTGAAAAAAGCTCAGATGTTTCTCTTGCTTTGTAAACTATATAATTTTTATAAGTACTGCAAGCCGAATTATTTTTCCCATAATGCACTGCTTGTTCAACCGCACCCGAGTTACTATTTAGTTTAAAAATATTTGGATAACCCAATCTGTCTGAAACAAAAGCAATATTACCATTATCCATAAACTGTCCGTTTACATCTATTCCGCCATAATCTGTTAGTTTTTTAGCATTTTTCGATTTTACATCGTATAGAAAAACATCCGGTTGTCCGGTTGGTGCCATTGTTAAGAGAAGCTTGCTGCCATCATCATTTACATCAGAACATATCATCATTCCGTCTGAAGATTTTATAACTTTACTCTTGCCGGTGCTGATATCTATATACTTTAGCGTCGGTTTTTGTTCATCAAAAGAGGTGTAATAAAAAGCACTCTGTTCTTTATTTGCCCATTTTGGGAATACATTGAACCCTCCTGCAACTATAGTATGCTGATATGAGAGCGTATAGTCTGAAATAACTATCTGACTTTTTTGAGGAGATGTCATTTTAGAAAAAATTACTCTTCTTTTCATCCACTCAACAGGAGCTTCTCCCATAAAACTGTTAATATCGTATGCCATAGAATGTGCAACAAACATAAATATTTTCGTATTATTTACTTTATACTCTTTTGTAAGAACAACGCTGTTTTTGCTAATAACTTTCATTTCAACGCCAAATGCACCGCTAGCATCTTTGAGAAGTCTATATCTTAAAACATAATTCATATCTTTATTTTCAACGGCCACACTGCTTGCATCATAATTTATAAGTCTATAATTTTTATCAACATTAAAAATTGACAATACATTTAAATCAGAAACTAGTGTTTTAAAAAATTTAACTTTAAAAGTATCATCATATGTAGCAGATGAATCTTCGACCGCCAATGAAGGTAGTGAATCTACTTTTTTAACGACCTCAATCGTTGCATCACTTGACAACAAAAGTGATACTGCAAATAATAATGATAAAAATATCTTCAAAATTTCTCCTCAGGAATTAAAATTATTGTTAACGAACTTGATTTATTATCAGGATTTTTGGGAAAAACTAAACTTAATAGCCTCCCTTTAATTTTATCTACTTCACTATTTAGCCCATCATGATCAGAATAGTTAAGTATCCTAAAATCAACTACTTTACCCATAGAGTTTAACTCTATCACGGCTTTAATTATTCTGCCTTGCGAATTGCTAGGCGGAAAAAAATTCTCATAAACAAGTGCTTGAATTTTAGCATAATATTCATTAACATCTGTTCCTGCAGAGGTTTTGGCGTTCTGCTCACTCTTGTTATTGCTCATCATGCTTTGCACTCTGCTTGTAATGGACTGAACTTTAGTTTCTTCAGATTTTTGGCTCTTTTTTTTCAGCTCTTCCGTAACGCGTTTATCGCTTGGCTTTTCCTCTTTTTTGCTCTCTTTTTTGAGATCTTTTGTTACAACACTACTAAAAAGATTATCTATATTAACCTCTTTTTTTGCAGGTTTTTCTACACTCTCTTTTTCTATCGGTTTTGGTTCAACAGGGTCCGGTAGCTTCTCTTTTTTTTCCACGGGAGTTTCTACATTTTTCTTGGAACTGCTTGAAGGGATAGGAACTGCCTCAAGTGAAATAGATACAAAAGTATCTTTTGTAAGAGCAAAAATTTTCGTCTCTTTTATACTAAATAGCGTATAAAAAAATAAAGATATAAAAAAAGTGAAGATAGATAACGATAAAGCACCGCTAACATAAAAATATTGGCTATTTTTATCCATTTGTAGCTAATGATACCTCAGTAAAACCGGCTTGTTTTACGGCTGCCAAAACAGACATAACAACACCATAGTCCAAACTTCTGTCTGCGCTTATGAGTACGGTTGCTTTTAAATCCATTTTTTTTGAATAGAGCAAGAAGTTGTCCATAAAAGCATTAAGCTCAAAATTATCTTTGTTTACTTTTAAATTTTTATTTTTATCAATTGTAATATGTACAGGAGGAATTTTTGCAAGCTGCTTTGTCTTTGAACTTTGCGGCAGATTAATCTGCTCTTCATAAATAATAGTAGGTGCTATGACCATCATAATTGCCAATAATACCAACATAACATCCACCAAAGGTGTAATGTTAAGTTCCGGTTTTTCATCCCATTGATATGCCATAGTTACACTTTTCTTGCTTGTATAGCATCACCTTGCATCTCTAGAAAATTTATCAATTCATATGATTTTCTCTTAAGTATTTGATGATAAGTGTATGAAAAAATTGCAACAAAAATTCCGGCTGCCGTTGCTATAAGAGCATCAGATACACCGACTGCAATAGTTGACATACCGCTTCCGCTTTGTCCTATATGTGTAAATGTATCCAAGATAGAAACAACTGTACCAAAAAGACCTATAAACGGTGTAGTCGATGCAAAAACAGACAATACCGTAAGACCTTTTGTAGCATCTTTTGTTGCAGCCAACATACCAAGAGCTAAAATCTCTTTTGTAACATTAGAGCTACTTTTAAGAAAATTATTTAAAAAAGAGTTATTACTAACAGTTGAAGACCCCATTAAAAGACTCTCAAGAGACCTTGTTTCAATTTCAATCCAACTATTTAAAGAAAAATATCTATAGAAAAAGACCCAATTCAGAACAATAAAATAGAGTGCTAAGATAAGTAGCACGCCCAGCGTAACTGGGTGGCTTTTGAGGTAAAAATCTAAAATTTCGTTTATCATTATTATAATAGGTTTTGTGCTGCTGCTTCAAGTCTAGCCGTTACAGAAGCGATTGCAGGATTATTATCTTTAATAGAATCAATAAGTTCTTTTGCGTTGTTAAGAGCTTTTGCAACTGCACCTTCGCTCTCTCCGCGAATTGCAACTGCACCTTCAACTAACACTATAACTTTTTTTTCATCAACTTGAACAACACCCCAGTTAATTAAAACAGATTCGACTGATTTATCCTCTTTCTCTATATCTATAACACCTGCTTCAAGCAGCGTAGTTAAAGAAGAGTGCTCCGCTAGGACACCGAACTCGCCCTCTTCACCCGGAAGAGTTACACTAAGAGCGTTACCATTGTAGATAACACCATTAGGAGTCAGGATTTCAAGTTTTAACATATCCATGTCAGTCCTTTTTTATGAATTACTTCATTTTTTGCGCTTTTTCAATCGCCTCGTCTATGCCGCCAACCATATAAAAAGAGCCTTCCGGCATATGGTCACATTCACCGCTAAGAATCATTTTAAATCCTTTTATAGTGTCAGCTAAAGAAACATATTTCCCCGGTGAACCCGTGAAAACTTCAGCAACGAAAAACGGCTGTGATAAGAACTTCTCAATTTTACGAGCTCTCTCAACAATATTTTTATCATCTTCAGACAATTCGTCCATACCAAGAATTGCGATAATATCCTGCAAATCTTTATACTTTTGAAGTGTTTGTTGAACACCGCGAGCAACGCTATAATGCTCTTCACCCAAAATTTGTGGATCAAGCAATCTTGAAGTTGAATCCAAAGGGTCAACCGCAGGATAAATACCTTTTTCAGCAATTTTACGGTTAAGAACCGTTGTAGCATCCAAGTGAGCAAAAACTGATGCAGGAGCCGGGTCAGTCAAGTCATCCGCAGGTACATATACAGCTTGAACAGATGTAATAGAACCATTTTTTGTAGATGTAATACGATCTTGTAATGCACCCATCTCGCGAGCAAGAGTCGGCTGATAACCAACCGCCGAAGGGATACGACCAAGAAGCGCCGACATTTCAGAACCTGATTGAGCGAAACGGAAGATGTTGTCAATGAACATTAAAACATCAAGACCTTTCTCATCTCTAAAGTATTCAGCCATTGTAAGACCTGTTAATGCAATACGGTTTCTTGCACCTGGTGGCTCACTCATCTGTCCGTAGCACAGTGCAACTTTGTCCAAAACATTAGACTCTTTCATCTCATGATAAAGGTCGTTACCTTCACGAGTTCTCTCACCAACACCTGCGAATACAGATAAACCGTCATGACCCATTGCAACATTGTGAATAAGTTCCATAATGATAACCGTCTTACCTACTCCGGCACCGCCGAATAGTCCAACTTTACCACCTTTTGCATACGGTGCAAGCAAGTCAACAACTTTAATACCCGTCTCAAACATCTCTGTTGTAGTTGATTGATCAACAAGTTTTGGAGGTTGACGATGAATAGACCACATTGGAGCATCGCTAATTTGATCGCCTTCATCAATTGTCTCACCGATAACATTAAAAATACGCCCAAGTACTTTTTCGCCGACAGGAACTTTAATAGGTGCCCCCGTAGCTACTGCGTCCATACCGCGTACTAAACCTTCACTCATATCCATTGCAATTGTTCTAACACGACCGTCACCTAAGTGAGCCGCAACCTCAAGAACTAAACGAGTAATCGTGCCTTCTAAATTTATATTAACTTCAATTGCTTCGTTGATAATCGGAAGATATCCCTCAAAATCAACATCTACAACCGGACCCATAACCTGGCTAATTTTACCAATCATATTTTTCTCCATTATTTCATAGACTCCACACCGCTTATGATTTCAATAAGCTCTGTAGTAATAGCTGCTTGTCTAGCTTTATTAAATTGAACTTTTAATGACTTTACCATCTCTTTAGCATTGTTAGTAGCTGCATCCATTGCTTGCATCCTAGCACTATGCTCAGCCGCAACCGAGTCGATAAGCGCATAATAGATTGCATATTGTGCGTACTTATTGACTAAAGAGTCCAACATTTTCTCTTCATCTTGAGATTCTACCTCAAGCATTGACTTTTCTGCTTCAGAACAATCAAATTGAGAAGCATCTACCGGTAATAATTTATTGACATGCAATTCCTGCGTTATCATATTTTTATAACCGTTATAAACAACATAAAGAGCATCAGTTTTTTCATTTTTAAAGTCTTCTATCGAAGATTCGATAAACGCGTCTGCTCTCTCTTTATCAGGCTTTGAACTCAAATCTGCAACTGAATCATAAAGTTCTATTTCATTGTATTTAAAAAACTCAATACCTTTTTTACCGATACCGCGTAAACGCACTTTAACATTCTTTGCTTTGTACTCAGTTAGAAGTTTTTTAACGGCTTTAATAGTTTGAATATTAAAACCACCACACAAACCTTTATCTGCAGTTACAAAAACAATATCAATAGTTTTCGGATTTTCAATATCAATAAAACATCGATTGTCAATCCCGCCAACTTTATTGCATTTAATGCGCCCCGCAATTTCGGCAAGCACCTGATTCATTTTTGCAGCATAAAGACGAGAGCGTTTTGCAAGCTCTTCTGCACGGCGAAGCTTTGCAGTAGATACAAGCTTCATTGCACGAGTCGTCTTTTGAGTGTTAGAAACACTTTTTATCTGTCTTTGAATATCTTTCAAGCTTGCCATAGAGTATCCCTTACGCTACTACAAAAGAAGCTTTAAACTCTTCAAGTGCTTTTTTCATAAGTGAATTCGTTTCATCATCTACTTTTAAACTGCTTCTGATGTTTTCAAATATTTGAGGATATGAAGCCTCAATAAAAGGATAAAGTTCTGCTTCAAAACGAACTACATTCGATGGGCTCATATCATCAAAGAAACCTTCATTTCCTGCAAAAATAATCAATACTTGCTTTTCAGCAGAAAGTGGCGAGAATGGAGGCTGCTTTAACACTTCAACCATTCTTTGACCACGCTCTAGTTGCTTTCTTGAAGACTCATCAAGATCTGACGCAAACTGAGCAAATGCCTGAAGTTCACGATACTGTGCAAGGTCAAGTCTTAGAGTACCGGCAACTTGCTTTGTAGCTTTAATTTGTGCTGCACCACCAACACGAGAAACAGAAAGACCAACATTGATCGCAGGGCGAATACCTGAGTTAAATAGTTCAGTTTCTAGGAAAATCTGTCCATCAGTAATAGAGATAACATTTGTTGGGATATATGCTGCGACATCTCCCGCTTGTGTCTCAATAATAGGAAGAGCCGTAAGTGAACCTGCGCCTCTCTCATCTGAAAGCTTTGCAGCTCTCTCTAGTAAACGAGAATGGATGTAAAAAACATCTCCAGGGTATGCTTCACGACCCGGAGGGCGGCGAAGAATAAGTGACATTTCACGATATGCAACTGCATGCTTAGATAAGTCATCATATACGATAAGCGCATGTCTTGCGTTGTCGCGGAAGTATTCACCCATAGTTACACCTGTATATGGCGCCAAAAATTGAAGAGCTGCCGATTCAGAACCTGTTGAAGAAACAACGATTGTATATTCTAAAGCCCCATGCTCTTCTAAACGACGAATGATTTGTGCAACAGTCGATTCTTTTTGTCCTACTGCAACATAAATACAAACAACACCGTTTCCTTTTTGATTGATAATAGCATCAAGTGCAACAGTCGTTTTACCTGTTTGTCTATCTCCGATAATAAGCTCTCTTTGTCCTCTACCAATCGGTACGAGTGCGTCAATCGCTTTAATACCGGTTGCTAAAGGTTCATGAACAGATTTTCTACTCATAATACCAGGTGCTTTTTCTTCAACGAAACGAGTTTCAGTTGTTTCAATAGGACCTTTTCCATCAATCGGCTCGCCTAATGCATTTACAACACGCCCAAGAAGCGCATCACCTACAGGAACACGAAGAAGTCTTCCAAGTCTCTTAACAGAAGCGCCCTCTTTTAGATTAATACCTGCACCAAGAATAACAACACCAACCGTGCTCTCTTCAAGGTTCATAACTAATCCTCTAGTTCCCTCTTCAAACTCTACCATCTCTCCAGCCATAACATTGCTTAGTCCGTAAACTTGCGCAACACCATCAGCATAAGAAACAATTTTGCCTGTTTCATTGATATCAACACTTAGTTCAAAGTTATTGATACGCTCTTTGATTATTGAACTGATTTCATCAGCTTGAATTTTTGCTACCACTACACATCTCCTCTCATGAAGTTAAATTGCTTTTATAATATGTTCTACTATTTGATTGTTGATTCTTGTTTTTGAAAAACTTATTTCTACACCAAGATCTTCAACATTTACCTTTACACCGTCAAAATTATCTTTTACGAATTTTAACGATATAACAGAATCAAACTTTTTGCCCAAACCAACACTTAAATCTTTTATAACGCTTGCGTCTATTTCGCTATCACTATATACAATTCCGCTATAGTTTTTACTCGTTAGAGCAATGTCTTTTCTTATTACTTCTGCAATTGCAGGAATAATAGAGATTCTGTTGTTTTCAACAAGCAGTTTAATCAGGTTTTCAACACTATTAATACCGGCCGGTTTTACTGCCGATATTAATATTTCCATTTTTTCTTGCTTTGCAACATCAGGGTTGTTTACAATATGAAGGAACTTCTCATTCTTAAACGACTCAGCTAAAGTTGAAAACACTAAAGCAATACTCTGCATAGATTCAAGAGTAGAACCCTGCTTCATTGCTTTAATATATCTTTTTGCAATTAATTCTTCCATTTATGCCACCTTCTTTAAGATAACATTCGCCATAGCTTCTTTGTCAAAATCGCTTCCGCTTTGCTTTAACACATCTTCAAGAATAGCCTCAACTACACTGCGAACCATTTTTCTTTGCTCAAACTCCATTAAAGAAGCTTGATGTTTTACTAATATTTCCATATCAGACTCACACTGGTTCATAATGCTCTCGCTTAAGATTTTATTCTCTTTTTTTGAGCTAACAGCTAACTCTTCGGCAAATTTTTCAGCTGCGCTTACTTTTGCAAGAACATCTTTTTTTAAAGAAGCCGATTCTCTTAACTTATCTTGGACTTTTTTCATCTCATCGGCAATTGCTTGACTTCTTGATGCAAAATAGTTCTTTGCCGGCTCTGCAACCAGATACCATATAAGTCCGGCAAAAAGTAAAAAGTTTACTGTTCTTTGAACTATATCGGTACCAGAATGCTCTGCATTCCCACTAGATGCCAATGCATATGTTGATATCATTAGCATAAATACTAAAATTCTACTCACATTACATCCTTATATTTGACTAAATTTAGCTTTGACAGCTTCTTTAAACAGTGGAATTTGCGATTTTAAATCGCTACTTAACTGCTCACGAGTTTGCGCAAGTGACTGCTCAAATTCTAAATACTGACTTGCTAATTCAGCACGCTTTGCTTCTAACTTACTCTCTGCTAACGCTTTAGCATCCGTAATAACTTTCTCTCTTAAGGCCGCAGCTTCCAATTTAGCATTTGCAATTATTGATTTTGCTTTTGATTCAAGGGAATTAATCTCATCATCATTAGAACCGACTTGTTCTAAATCTTTTTTGATATCTTCATCTCTTTTATTCATATATGCAAACAACGGATTGTAAAGCCAACTGTTTAGAACGGTAATAAGCGTAAGAAACACGATTAATGTAGCTACAAGTAGTATCGGATTTATATCTAACATAGCACCTCCTAAAAGTTGCGTGATTATACTACTTTAAAATTAAAAG
>JAUPKZ010000126.1 GCA_030837195.1 Campylobacterota bacterium | reverse complement strand
CATAGCATATGAACCTGATTGTGCTAGTATATTGTGTTTTGCAAAGTTTGCAGATTCTGCAGCAAAGTCAACATCTCTAATTTGAGATTCCGCAGCAGCGACATTCACTTGAGTAACAGAAATATTTCTAACAGTTGACTCTAGCTGATTTTGTGCAGCACCCAGAGTAGCTCTAAGAGTATCTACTTTTTTGATAGCACTATCCATCATAGAGATTATAGCTGCAGCACTACCTTGTGAAGTCAATCCAACTAGAGCATTTGCAAAAATCACGGCAACATTTACATCGCTTATATTAGTTTTTGTCGTCTCACCTTTATATGCACCAACTTGGAAAGTATAAGAAGTTGTAGCATTTAACAAAGCTTTGCCGTTAAACTTGGTTTCGTTAGCTATATGATCAAGTTCAGATTGAAGCCTAACCATCTCTTTACCGATAAATGTTCTAGAAGAACTATCTTGAGTGTCGTTGGCACCCTGAACCGCAAGTGTACGAATTCTATTTAAGATATCGCCGTACGGCTTTTATCTAGCCCAACATTATTTTTAGTAGAGTACATATGTGCGTTCATCGCACCTACATTTGTATTTATTCTAAATCCCATGATAAATCCTTTTTGGGCAGAGCTAAAAGCTCAAATTTTTATTTTTATCTTAGCATCCATGCCTTGATATGAACTTATATCGGCACTATAAAAAAATAACTTTAATTTTTTTTGGAATTTTTTTCAAAAAGTTAAAAAGAATCTCTAAATAATTATCGAATTAGACCCTGACTCAAGTTCAGGGTGACAGATTGCTCTTAAAGCATACCCTTTCTTATATGCAGATCCATTTGCGGGTATGGAATAGATATGCCCTTTTCATCAAAAGCGAGTTTTATTTTCTCTAGTGTATCGAAGTGAACATCCCAATATTCAGGTGTATTTACCCATACACGAAAAGTAAAATTTACTCCGCTTGCCGCTAGTTCAGTAACGGCAACAAGCGGTGCAGGCTCACTCAAGATTCTATTATCATTTTTGATAACTTCAAAAAGTGTGTCTTTGACAACTTTTATATCATCTTCGTAGCTAACACCTACGATATGAGTCACGCGGCGAGTCGGTTTAGATGAATAGTTTGTTATATTTGCGCCTATGACTGTTGAGTTTGGAATCATTACGGTTTTATTGTCGGGAGTGGCAATAATTGTCGAAAAAAGGTTTATCTCCTCTACCGTCCCCGATGCTCCCCCTGCAGTATCGACAAAATCACCGACTTTAAACGGTCTAAATACAATAATAAGTATGGCTGCGCCTATGTTTGAGAGAGAGTCTTTAAGGGCCAAACCTATAGCTAGAGATGCGGCTCCAAACACTGCTAAAAACGATGTAGTATTTACTCCAAGAGCATTTAATGCTGCCAAAACTATAACGATAAGAAACGCAAAATAAATAACGCTATGTAAAAATTCTACTAGAGTATTGTCAACATTTGCTTTTAACATAACCGTTTTAATTAGGTTGCTGATTTTTTTTACGACAATTTTACCTATATAAAATATAGCGACTGCCGCAAGAATTTTTAATCCATACTCACTTGCGTACTTCAGGGCGATATCACTATATTTCTCTACATTTGTTTGTATCATTTTTTATCTCGCAAGTCTATTTAAAAAGCCGTATAATCCATAATAAGGTTAACCATAAAAGTCCTATCCGTTTGTTTTCTATCCTGAGGTACTATATTTGAATGGTCAATCCTATAGCTCACACCCGCCGAGAGCATATCGGATATTTTACTTGTTAATGATGTTTTTGACACAATAAAATAGTTTTGTGTATCCTCAAATGACCCTCTAAAGCTTAAATCTTGCCAAAATCTCAAATTTTGCAAAAGCTGATAATCATAAAGTCCTCTTAGTCTGTAAGATGCATACTCATCACCGCCACCCACTTCTAGTTTTTCTTGTGCATATAATAATGCTAGCTCTAAAGTAAGATTTTCAGGCTCAGAGATAATGGCTCTGTACTTTACATCCGGTCCGGTGTAGAACTGATAGTCATATCCGGAAAATTTATCTCTTTTGTATGCGCCTATATAACCGTAAGAGAGTACATCACTATATTCATAGTCATAATTTAACTCGGCTGCGTATCTGCTTTGTGTTTGGCTGTGATTGCTTCTTGCTAGTTGAGCATCAAGTTCCATACTCAAAGAGTGCCACTCCCACTTCCTTTTTGCTTTTGCATCTAAGTTAAAGGCCTCGGTATTTGTATTCCCGTCGGTTTTAATGTATCCTAACTCGGTTCTTGTTATAAACGAGTCATCGCCTGCCTGTAGTAATGCCGACATCGTCAGCGTTGTAATAAATAGTATCTTTTTCATAGCGAAATTGTATCTATAAATGACTAAAATTACTCTTTATAGCGTCAATGCACTCCAACGCTTCTCTATATTTATCTATTTTTGAAGGCTCTTGAACTTCAATAAGATTCTTATACTTTAGATAGTTTTGCCAAACCTTTTTTGAAGCATCAAATTTTGTTTTTTTAGAGAGTTCAAATGCAACGCTTGCATTTATAAGACCTTTTAAAAACCTTACTTCATCACTATCTTCAAAGCGTCTCTCAAACCATATAGCTTCTAAATCTTCATGAGCATCATAAAAATTTGCATCTTTTAAATTTTGGATAAAATTGTTTATCTGTTTTTCATACAAAGTCATCAAAAATACTCATATTTACTCTCCAATACCCTCTGCCGCCCTTTAGAGAAATACAGTTATAGTTTGGAAACTTTTTTTTATATTCGGCTAGTCTATTTAGTGTGGCTTTTCCGCTGTCGCAGTAAAAGACAAATACACTTCCCGCAGGCTCTTTTAGAAGTTCATACGGGTTGTAAAGTACTGTATCGGCGCCCTCTATGGGAGAGAGTATCGTATCGATAAGAAGTACTTTTACGCCCTCCTCTTCAAGCTTTTTTTTATTTTGTAAAAATTCTTTTTGCGTCCATTCATCAGGATAACTCATCTATTGTTCCATTTTTTTGGATTTTGCCAAAACCGTAATGGCGGTTAAAAATGCACCTAAAAAAACGATGCTATAACCCGTAGGCAAATCATAATAGTATGATAATATAATTGCGCTTATACTAAAAAACCATCCAAAATAAAAGCT
>JAUPKZ010000066.1 GCA_030837195.1 Campylobacterota bacterium | reverse complement strand
AGAGCCTACTGCATTAGACGGCGCATCTTCTGTAAAGTTATTTACGCTTGTTAGAGTAATTGTAGGTGCATCGTTTACTGCGCTAACTGCAGGGTCGACCTCTATTAAATTACGACGAGTAGCATCCTCCTCGACTTGCGACAAACTTTCAACGCTGTATAAAGTGTCTAGCAAAGCAGCATTTACATCGGTGATAGCGCCATTTATCTGAGTAAATTCGGCAGAAATGTGTTCAGAATCAGCCGGAGTATTTTCACCACCCGCCGTTGCCAATTCATCTATATTTCCATTATCAAATTTAGCATCTTCTTGTATAGCCAAAAGCAGAGATTTTGGTTCAGTTACGGTTTCATTGACTGCAAACTCTTCTTTAGAAAGCGAAGCATCAAAAAGTTGTCTATTTTTACCGAGTACGGCGATATCGCTACCGTCATTCAAACGCAACAAAGCATTTTGAAAAGTGCTGTTTTGTGCATCCCCTATCACCGTTTCGCCTTTATAGACGACATCACCCTTTAAAAGCTCACGAATAGAGCCATCTTCACTCTTTACATAAAACTTACCGTTTAAACTCTCTACTTTTGCTATTGGCTCTGACATAATATACACCTCAAAATATTGCTAGATTTTTGAGGTATTGTATATAAATTTCTAACTAAAATATATTGTACTTAAGTACATTAGATTAGTTCCGTAACATATCCTTGAACCAAATAAATATCTTTTTCTTTTAATTTTTCTAGAGTCTCTAAATCTCCGACACTTGCCGCTACCAAAGATATACCGACTGTATCTGTTATAAGCCGCAATGCAGATAGCGATTTGTCGCTTTGCGTTAAGAAATAGCTACTTTCGGCTTTTATGTAAGCAGGTCGTAAATCTTGTATATAACTATAGTCGCTGCCCTCCCCTATAAACTCAAAGATACCGACATCTATATTGTACTTTCTAAAAAGCCAAATATAATCTCTTATATATTTTGAATCTTCTCTCACAAGCCTATCGGGAAGCTCGATTATAAGTTGAAAATTTATTTTTGAAGCATAGTTTTCTAATATTTCTTTTAAATTTTTATATGCGCTAGGATGCTCTAAATACTCTTTTGGAAGCCTCAATGAATATGCCTGAGTGTTTTTTAGCCAATTTTTCTGTATAAAAAGCATTGACATAACATTTTCATATATATCAAAAACAAGACCCAAACGAATAGCATGTGATATAAACTCGGCGTATCCAAATAGTTTTTCATTTTTATTTTTAAGACGAATGCTTAAGACCGAATGTATTGTATTTTGAGTTTTTGTATCAAATACATTCCATCCGATAAGCGAAAATGAGTTATTTTTTATAGCTTCTACTATAGTATCTCTCCACTCATTTTTACCCATTATTTGTGGATACTGCTCTGCTTTTTTCCCAAAAATATGTGACAAATCAAGCTTTGATCTTAAAAGTACATCATCAGATGCCGATAAAAATTCAGAAATAGTGTTTAAATGATGGTATTCATACACACCGAAATTTAAAAATATTTCATTTACATCTAGTTTTACATTTCTAAAAAGAGCTAAAGAGTACTTTTGCACTTCTTTTGCGACTTCAAGCCCGCTCTCCAAAGTGGCATTAGGCAGCAGCATAGAAAACTCCGCTCCACCCATTCTAGCTACGATAGAGTTTGCAAAAACAGTAGTATGTTCTTGAAAAACCTGTACAAGCTCTAAAATCAACTCATCAACTTGCACTCTTCCTATTTTTTCATTTGCCTTTGCAATTCCGTTTATCTGCATAAGAATATGCACTCCGCCGCTTTGCGAAGCATCGACTTTTAGATACTCGGGAAGTTTGTCTATGAGATATTTACGGTTTTTAAGTTGTGTATCTTTATCTACATACTCCTGCTCTTTATATGCCTTTAGCTCTCTGTTTCCTTTTTCAAACATTGCTTTTACTTTTGTAACCATATTGTTCATACCGACAACTACATCTTTAAACTCACTCGTATAAGGAGTTTTTGTCTGTATGATAAACTCATTTCTGATGATAGCCGCAGCCTGTTTTTGTATCTCTTTTAGAGGTCTTAAAATTATATGCACAAAATAGTTCAGCGTTAAGAGTGCTAAAAATAAGATAACACCAAAAAGCATAACCAAGTCTATAAATATGCTGTAGAGCTGCTTATGCGCATATGTTGCATTTCCCACAACATGAAGTATGCCGACTTGACTCCACCCTGATGAAACATTTGCAAGCGCAACAGGCGCTTTTATATCTATAAAATCAACAAACCATAAAGGAATACCACTCTCTTGTTTTTCTATCTTTCTCTCGTACAAAATATGCTCATCAACATCGACAAGCGTAATTTTGTCATAATTGCCGCTGTCGAAATTTGCATTTATCATCGTTGACATCATAGGCAAATCGCCTTTTGCTCCGCCTAAAGACAAACTAAGAGAAGTGGCAGTATTTTTTGCATCATCATAAAGCCTGTCTTTTACGCTCTTTTTAGCACTTTGAAAATTCAAAATCAAAACAATTGTTAAAATTAGATATAAAAATATTGAGAGCATCAAGGCTATCTGTTTAAAAAGAGTCATATTTTTTTCCTTTGCATATTTAGTTTTAGTTCATCCCATTTTTTATGGGATTTCTCCCCTGCTTCACCTATACGGTTAAGCACATCGCCGTTAAAGTTATAAATTGGGGTCAAATCTTCTCTTTGGGATGCCGGAAATATTTTTCTATTGTTGTTATCCAATATAAGCGGTTCGCTTTTGGGAGTTTCAAAGTATGTCAAAACCATATGCGGTTCTTTAAATTTTGTAGATCTTACATAGGTGAAATAGAGTTTGCTATAATCCACTCCAAGATACTTTAAAATAAAATACTTGCTTATGACATAATCCTCGCAATCTCCTTTGTCTCTTCCTAAAAACTCCCACGGCGTAGCCCAATAATCCTTCTGCCCATATACTTTTTCATCGCTTGAATAACGCACTTCGTTAAAAAACTGATTTACACCTTCTAGCTTTTCCAAATCGCTTTTATCTTTTAAAGAAACCATAAGTTCGGAAAGAAGCTCAAACCTTTTTTTTGCATAAGAACCATGCTCCTTCTCAATTTTAAGCATAATTTCATCATCCAAATAAAAATCACTGCTTAAAATCGTAACGGCTAACAACAAAAGAAAAAGCATCTTGACTTTAGACATTTGCGTTCGTTTCCTTCTTACCTTTTGTACTTTAAAAATACAAACCTACAAAATTATATCTTGTTTCTAAGAAGTTTATGTTACGAAAACTTTGCTTTTTTTTAGTATAATCTCTAAATTTTTCAAAGGTAGATATGAACTCCATGATAAACTATCAAACCATAAAACCTTGGCTTTTTAAGCTAGACCCTGAAATTGCCCACAATGTAGCAGAGGTTGCACTGAGATTGCCGAACTTGTGTCAAATACCTTTTAATCTCTTTTTAGAGTCTCACTTCATCACGAATGACATACTAAAACAAGAACTATTCGGTAGAACATTTTTAAACCCTGTAGGTCTGGGCGCAGGATTTGACAAAAATGCAACGATGATAAAAGGTATGCAGATTTTGGGATTTGGATTTAGCGAAATCGGTACACTAACACCAAAGGCGCAAAGCGGAAACCCAAAACCTAGATTGTTTAGACACATAGAAGAACAAAGCCTTCAAAATGCTATGGGATTTAACAATGACGGGCTTTTAAAAATCGAGCAAAGGCTAAAAAATATATACCCTTTTACGACTCCCATAGGCATAAATATAGGCAAAAACAAACTAACACCCGACGCACAAGCATTAGATGACTACATAACGCTTATAAAAGCACTGCATACGCTTGGTGACTACCTTGTTATAAACATCTCGTCTCCAAACACACCCGGTCTAAGAGATTTGCAAAACGAAGAGTTTATCTCTGCACTTTTTAGTGAAGCAAAAACCATCACAAGCAAACCGATACTGCTTAAAATCGCACCTGATATGACTCATGAAGATGCTATAAAGCTTACATCTTTGGCAGTAGAAAAAGGGGCAAACGGCATAATAGCTACAAATACGACCATCGACTACTCTTTAGTCAAACAGCCTAAGGATATAGGCGGATTAAGCGGTGCGGTACTCAAAGAAAAAAGCTTTGCGCTCTTTGAAGCCATCGCAAAAGAGCTTTACGGTAAAACTACTCTTATATCAGTCGGAGGCATAGACTCCGCAAAAGAGGCATACAGACGCATAAAAGCAGGAGCTTCGCTTGTGCAGGTTTATAGTGCTCTTGTATTTCACGGCTTTGACTTAGTCAAAAATATAAATACTGAACTAACCCAACTCATCAAAGCAGACGGCTATACAAATATTACACAGGCAATAGGAAGCGATAGAAAATGAAAATTTTCTTGGCACTACTGCTTATTTTAGGAATTACAATGGCATCATCGCTACCAAAATACGAAACACAAACACTTGAGAACGGGCTGCAAATTGTCGTCATTCCGCTTAAAAACAATACAAATGTCATTAGTACGGATATTTTTTATAAAGTCGGAAGCAGAAATGAAGTTATGGGCAAAACCGGTATTGCCCATATGTTAGAGCATATGAACTTCAAATCGACAAAAAACCTTAATGCAGGCGAGTTTGACAGAGAAGTCAAAAGCGTAGGCGGCATAAACAACGCATCAACAAGCTTTGACTATACACACTATTTTATAAAATCAAGCACAAAAAACCTCGGTAAGTCAATAGAACTATACGCAGAACTTATGAAAAATCTCAACCTTAAAGATAAAGAGTTTCAACCTGAGAGAGATGTCGTAGCAGAAGAGAGAAGATGGAGAACCGAAAACTCTCCGCTTGGTCACCTCTACTTTGCCATGTTTAACAATGCATATGTTTACCACCCATACCACTGGACGCCTATAGGATTTATGAATGATATAAAAACTTGGACTATCAATGACATCAAAGAGTTTCACAAAACATATTATCAGCCAAACAACGCCATTTTAATGGTGAGCGGAGATGTAGATCCAAAAGAGGTATTTAAAAAAGCAAAAAAAGAGTTTTCTCACATAAAAAACAAAGTAAAAATTCCTGAATTTAAATTTGTAGAACCTCCTCAAGACGGAGCCAAAAGAGTTGTCATAAATAAAGAAAGCGAAGTTGAGATGATAGCTCTTACATTTCACATACCTGACTTTAAACACCCTGACCAAGTAAATCTTAGCGTAATATCGGAGATACTATTTTCCGGCAAAAGCTCAAGACTCTACAAAGAGCTAATGGATAAAAAACATCTTGTAAACAGTGTTTATGCCTACAATATGCAAAATATCGACCCAGGTCTTTTTATATTTTTAGCCTCTTGCAATCCTGGTGTAAAAGCAGAAGATGTAGAAGCAGAGATAATAAAACAAATAGAGCTTTTAAAGAGTAAAAAAGTTACAAAAGAAGAGATAGAAAAAGTAAAAATAAACACTAAAGCGGAGTTTATTTACTCACTAGAGAGTTCAACCTCGGTAGCGGAGCTTTTTGGAAGTTACCTTGTCAGAGGCGACCTTACTCCGCTTTTAACATATGAAGAAGATATAGAAAAAATAACTCAAGAAAGTATCTTAGAAACTGCAAAAAAATATTTTGATTTTAACAAATCAACAACACTTATTTTAAAAAAAGGTAAATAGATGGATATAGTAACAGGCTCAACAACCGCACTTATTACTCCGTTTAAAAACGGAAGACTTGATGAAGCGGCATATGCGAAACTTATTCAAAGACAGATAAAAAACGGTATAAACGCAGTCTGCCCAGTCGGAACAACCGGTGAGAGCGCTACTTTGACATATGATGAAGATAAAAGATGTATGGAAATAGCAGTAGAGGTTTGCAGGGGTACAAATACAAAAGTACTTGCAGGCGCGGGAAGCAATTCAACGCACGAAGCGGTAGAAATAGCAAAATATGCACAAAAATGTGGCGTAGATGCTATATTTTCAGTTGCACCTTATTATGTAAAACCATCTCAAGAAGGTTTGTATCAGCACTACAAAACAATTGCACAGAGTGTAAGCGAACTTCCATTTATGCTCTACAATGTCCCAGGTAGAACAGGCGTAGATATCCAAGCCGACACTGTCATAAGGCTATTTGATGATGTAAAAAATATATACGGCATAAAAGAAGCAAGCGGGAGCATTGAACGAAGCGTAGAACTGCTCTCACGAAGACCCGAACTAAAAGTCTTTAGCGGCGATGATGCCATAGACTATCCCATACTAGCAAGCGGAGGAGCGGGAATTACATCTGTTACAAGCAACCTTTTACCTGATTTAAAAAGCACATTGGTTAGCAGAGCGCTAAGTGGGGACTTCGCCGGTGCCAAGGCGCTAAACGATATGCTATACCCTATAAATAAAGTGCTTTTTGTTGAGTCAAACCCGATTATGATAAAAGCAGCAATGTTTGTTGCAGGACTTATAGATACGCTAGAGTACAGACTTCCGCTTGTTGCACCGAGTACGGAAAATCTAAAAAAACTTGAAACAGTTATGAAAAACTACGATATTAAAGGATTATAAAAATGACAGGAAAAACACTATTTGTAAGCGGCGGCACTAGAGGGATAGGCAAAGCAATCGTTTATGCTTTTGCCGAGAAAGGATGCAATGTTGCCTTTACTTATGCTTCAAATGCAGATGTTGCAAATGAAATCATTGCCGATGTTGAATCCAAATACGGCGTTAAGGCTAGAGCATATGCTCTTAATATACTTGAACCTGAAACTTATAAAGATGTTTATGCGGAGTTTGATGCCGATTTTGATAGACTTGACTTTTTTATCTCAAATGCCATTATTTCAGGGCGTGCGGTAGTAGGCGGATTTGCTCCGTTTATGAGGCTTAAGCCAAAAGGTCTTAACAATATCTGGACAGCTACCGTCGATGCTTTTGTTGTCGGTGCACAAGAAGCTGCTAAGAGAATGGAGAAAGTAGGCGGCGGAAGCATCATCAGTATGAGTTCTACGGGAAATCTTGTATATACTCCAAACTATGCAGGGCATGGCGCGAACAAAGCGGCAGTAGAAGCTATGGTTAGATATGCGGCAGCCGAACTCGGCGAAAAGGGCATCAGAGTAAATGCGGTAAGCGGCGGTCCGATAGATACTGACGCACTAAAAGCATTTCCAAACTATGAAGAGGTAAAAAGCGAAGTAGTAAAACGCTCTCCGCTCTCACGCATGGGAGAAGCAGAAGATTTAACAGGTGCATGTCTATTTTTATGCTCAAATAACTCTTCTTGGCTTACTGGACAAACCATAGTAGTTGACGGCGGAACAACTTTTCAATAATTATTTACAAACGCTTCTTAAGCTTGATTTGAGAAGTGTTTACCTATATCTTATATTATCTCTATTATGGAAAATATAAAAAAACTAACCGAAAATTTAAATCTTATATATTATGAGTATGATAAAAATACAAACTCTTTCGTGCCTGATAAAAACTTCTCTAAAGAACTCATATATGAAGAGCTTATAAAGATAACTCATACTTTTACCAAAAATGATATTATATTTTTTGTCGATGAAAAACAGACAATTTTTATAAATTCAAAAGACTCTATTTTTGCAAAAATAAAACGCTTTTTTAACGATTTTTTTAAAAATATACAAAATAAAAACCTTGACATTTATATTCTTAGCGATAAAAAAGTAAAGTGGGCAAAAAACCTGCCTATATTTCAAATAAAGCCTATTAAGAGCAACTTAGATTTTTCATCTTACGATGCTTTAATCTTTACATCCAAAAATGCCATCAAATCGCTAAACTCTTTTAATAACGCTTGGAAGACTAAACCGCTTTATGTCATAGCCCCTCAAACGGCTAAAATAGCAAAAAAATTAGGAGGAAAAGTAAAGTTTGTCGGAAAAGAAAAACACGGGAATGAGTTTGCAAACGAATTGCTAGAGGTACTAAAAAATAAAAAAGTATTATATATAAGAGGCTCTAAAGTAGTTTCAGAATTAGTAAACATTCTAAATTCCAATAGTGTTAATTGCGATGAAGCGATAGTTTATGAAACAGTATGTATGCAATACAAAGAAAAAATAAAACTTCCAAAAAATTCGACCGTTATATTTTCTTCTCCATCTACAATAGAATGCTTTTTAAAAAATGCTATTTGGGATGAGAGCTACAGTGCCATATCCATAGGGCATACAACTCAAAAGTATTTTCCGCCGCATATAAAACCGGTCATATCCGACACAACTTCCCTAGAGTCATGTGTTAAAAAAGCCATAGAGCTAAAAAATAAAACTATTTAAAAATATGTCAAATAGTCTGTTCCGAGTGTTTACCTATATAAGTTAAAATTAACTATCTAAACACTTAAGGATTATATATGAAATCATTTAAATCGCTTGCAATTATCGCATCATCACTTATACTATTTAGCGCTAACGCTTCAGCCGAAGCAGTTTTGCCTCTTCCTGTAGAAGACGCTGTTAAAATGGAAAAAATGGCGGGTCCAGTAGGTCCATTTACGGCGAAAGAGAACTTTCCAAAAGACTACTTTCTCATTCCAAAAAACCTACCTTATCTTGTCGGAATGACACTCTATGATCCATCAAGCTCAAACCTAAAACTATCTAAAAAGCAGATAGATGCCATTTTAGAAATCAAAAAAGAGCTTATGGCAAGTGCTGCACAAAAAGCACTTGTTGTCAAAAATATGGAACTAGACCTTATGCGTAAAGTTACATTTGAAAAAAAAGATATAAAAGCAAAAGATTATTATGCAACCGTAGATGAAATAGCAA
>JAUPKZ010000065.1 GCA_030837195.1 Campylobacterota bacterium | reverse complement strand
AAAAAAGATATGAATCAGTACTACTTCAAAATCACGCATTATGCGGATGAACTGTTGGCAGACCTTAAAAAACTAGAGGGTGGCTGGCCAAAACAGGTTCTTACTATGCAGGAGAACTGGATAGGCAAGTCGTATGGTTTGGAGTTTAAGTTCTCTTTTGATGCTGCTTCACATGAGAGACTAAGCGGTAACTTTGATGGTTTTGAGGTCTTTACAACCCGCCCCGATACCATTTATGGTGTGAGCTATGCTGCACTTGCGCCTGAGCATGAGATAGTATCTTATATGATTCAAAACTCTCTTTTAGACGACAACACGAGAGAGCAGATAGAGTCTATGAAAAACGCCTCTTCCATAGATAGACAAAAAGAGAAAAGTGGTGTAGCATTAAACTTGAGCGTTGTGCATCCTTTGACAAAAAAGAGCGTTCCTGTATGGGTTGCAAATTTTGTTCTTATGGATTACGGAAGCGGTGCGGTTATGGCAGTTCCTGCACACGATGATAGAGATTTTGAGTTTGCAAAAAAGTATAGCTTACCGATAAACGCAGTTATAAAACCTTTTAATGGCGAAGCAGATAACACAAAAGCATTTACCGAAGTGGGAGAGCTTTTTGCTTCAGAGCAGTTTAACGGGCTTAACTCCAAAGAGGCGCAGGCTAAAATCATAGAGCATTTTGAAGCTCTTGGCATCGGCACAAAAAAGACAAATTTTAAACTAAAAGATTGGGGAGTAAGCCGTCAGAGATATTGGGGTGCGCCTATCCCGTTTGTTCACTGTGACGATTGCGGGCTTGTTATGGAGAAAAAAGCCAATCTCCCTATCGCACTTCCTGAAGATATCGTAATCACGGGTGAGGGAAATCCGCTTGACAAACATCCGACTTGGAAGCACTGCAAATGCCCGTCTTGCGGTAAAAATGCTCTTCGTGAGACAGATACTATGGATACCTTTGTAGAGTCTAGCTGGTACTTTTTACGCTTTTGCGCATCGCCGCAAAATTGGGAAGATAAGGCGTTTTCGGCAGAACAGATTAAATACTGGATGGGGGTTGACCACTATATCGGCGGTATAGAACATGCGATTTTACATCTTTTGTATGCAAGATTTTTCACAAAAGTTTTCCGTGATTTGGGATATGTGAGTTTTGATGAACCGTTTGATAGACTTCTTACTCAAGGGATGGTTTTAAAAGACGGTGCAAAGATGAGTAAATCTAAGGGCAACACGGTTGACCCTGACGCTATCATCGAGAAGTACGGTGCAGATACGGCTAGACTTTTCATACTTTTTGCCGCACCTCCGACGCAAGAGCTGGAGTGGAATGATAGTGCCGTAGAGGGAGCGTACAGGTTTATAAAAAGATTTTATGAGAGAAGCTCAAATATCGTAAAAACAGATAGTATGCCTCAAATAGATCACGGCTCACTAAGCAAGGATGAAAAGTTTGCAAGAAAGAAAGTGTATGAAGCATTGGTTCGCGCAAATGATGTTTATGTAGAAAAATACACTTTTAACACCATGATAGCAGGTGTTATGGAAGCTATGAATGCGTTAAATGCTCAGTCAAACAGTGCAGTTTGGAGTGAAGCATATTGGATACTTACTTCTATCATGGAGCCTGTAATTCCGCATGTATGTTCTGAGATAAGCAGTAACTATTTTTCTCTTAAAAATCTCACTTCCCAGAGGGTTTTGGACGAAGTTTTTGTACAAGAGAGCATAACTTTGGGTGTTTCCATAAACGGAAAAGCAAGAACGGAGATAGAAGTATCTCCGGACGCTTCAAATGATGTCATAATTGCAGCTGCAAAAGAGAGTGCCGCAAAATGGCTTGAGGGGCAAACTATAGTAAAAGAGATAGTTGTTCCTAAAAAACTTGTAAATATTGTTATTAAAGGCTGATTTTGAAACAATTTTTGAGCTTAGAAAAAACTTTTCTTCTCTTTGGTCTGATTTTTCTTTTTGCAGGGTGCGGATACAAACCAAATGCACACTTTGCAAAAGAGGTAGTCGGAGATAAAATAAGTACAAGCGTAATTATTTCCGAAGAAGATCCGGAAAATACCGTTGTTATAAAAGATGCAGTCGATAGTGCAGTAATAGAGGTATTTAAGGCTTCTTTGGTAGAAAAAGAATTGTCTGATACCCATTTAATACTTAAAATCGGCAAACCGAAATATACTCCAATCGTATTTGACGAAAAAGGGTATGTTATAGGGTATAGAATGAAGATTACGCTCAATATTATAAAAGAGAGCGATAAAAAAGTAAAAAACTATCAGAGTGTCGGATATCATGATTTTTCAATAGAAAGAAATGCAGTAATTAGCGACCAGCAGAGATATGAGGCAATAAATTTTGCTTCTCAAAGAGCTATAAAAGCTTTTATTGCTCAAGTTTCTGCTGAGGGAGCAAGAGCGAAAAAATAAGGAGTTTAAGGTGACTATTCAGGCTATTATAAAACAGGCCATAAAACGACTAGAAGTTGAAGGTAAGCTTTTGATGCCTGATTTTTATGCAGAGGCCTTTTGCAAGGAGGCACAAAAAGCAGGCGTTACGACTCCAGACTGTACTCATTTAGAAAAATTGACGGCTACGCTCAATAAAGAGTTTCAAGATGAGCTAAAAAAATACCATATTAAGTCTATCTCGGAACTTTCCCGCTTTTTAATATCTAAGCTTAACAGAACAAACCCCTCTCATTGTGCCAATATGCTCGAACTTCATATAGGGTTTACAAAAAGAGTTCTTCAAGTAGTCGAATTGCTTCACAATAAAGAGGCATCTGAGTTGGCAAAAAAAAGCATTGAGCTGCTTAGCAGAGATGCTTCTGCTATAGAGGTAGAGCAGTTTAGACAGCTATGGGTAAATTTTGTTACGACTTATGATGATACTTTTTTGCAAAAATTAAAAATGCTTGGCGAGATAGATGATAGTGACCTTAGAAAAAGCGTAGAAAACTTATCTCTAGATAGTGCTTCTAAGAGGGGGATAAGCTCTTTGAGCCTCTCAAATATTGCTTCTTTATTGGTTTCTTCATTGGTTCCCTCGATCGCCTCAAGCGCAAACGATAAAATAGTAGAATTGAGTCATAAAATAGAGTTAAATCCGCTTATTTTAGAGAGTCAAAATATAGAAGATGAGATAAAATCTGCAATTGCTATGAGAATTGCGCTTGACAAAGAGAGCGTAAAAGAGATGATAGAGTCGATAGACGGTGTTTTAGATAAACTCTCTAAAAGACTTATTGAGATGATTGAGAGTTCCGATAGTTCGACAATCGAGATACAAAAAATAAAATCAGAACTAGATAAATACAACGAGCATAGAACCGATAATTTTAATATAGCACATAAAAAACTATATACTATTGCTACGGCACTCGAAGAAAATACGCAAGCGCTTAGTCAAAATCTTAAAAAGCACAGTGCCGAAGTGGTAATGCTAAGTAAAAAAATAGAAAATTTAGAAAAAGAGCTAGAAAAAGTAAGAGAAGAATCTAAAGAAGATTTTTTAACCAAACTCTATAATAAAAGAGCGTTGGATGAGTTTATGAATATGAAAGAGGCAGAGTTCGAGAGATACGGACATAATTATGCTATTGTTTTTCTTGACCTTGATTTTTTTAAGAATATAAACGATACATATGGGCACGATGCAGGAGATGCGGTTTTGAGTACATTTGCAAAGATGCTCAAAAGCGAAGCGAGAAGCGTTGATATAGTGGGGCGATTTGGCGGTGAGGAGTTTATAGCGCTTCTTAGCTCTACGGATGTAAGCGGAGCGGCTATTTTTGCCGAAAAAGTAAGAAAAAAAGTTAAAAAAGCCCGTTTACTTTATAAGGAATATAGAATAGAACTTACTATAAGCTGCGGGGTAAGCGACAGGCTCTCAAATAGTTCATTAAAAACATTGATAAAATCTGCGGACGATAATCTATATAGAGCAAAAAAAGAGGGCAGAGACAGAGTAGTGTATAAGTGAATTTAGAAAAATATTTAAACTCAAAACCTCTTTATTATGATGAGATAGACTATACCCGTATGCCGCGAGTATATGCAAAAGTAAAGCACTTTTTTAAAATACCAAAAATCATTCATATAATAGGCACAAACGGTAAGGGTACGACAGGGCGTTTTTTAGCTTCTGCGCTCTATAAGAGAGGCTTTAGTACAGGACACTATACATCGCCGCATATTTTAGAGTTTAATGAGAGAATATGGGTTGATGGGCAAAATATTTCAAAGAGCACTCTAAACGAAGCACATACAAAACTTCAAAAAATTTTACAAAAAGAAGATGCAGACGCTCTTAGCTACTTTGAATATACGACATTTTTAGCAATGATTGTCTATGAAGAGTGCGATTTTGTGGTTATGGAAGCAGGGCTTGGCGGTGAACATGATGCAACGGCAGTTTTTCCTAAGTGTCTAACTCTTGTTACGCCTATAGGTTATGACCATGAGGCATTTTTAGGACATAGTATAGAAGATATAGCCTCCACAAAATTAAATGCTATCCAAAATAGTGCTATTTTGGCGAGTCAAATTTATGGTGAAGTTTATGAAGTGGCGAACAAAAAAGCAAAAGAAAAAAAGTTGGAGATATTTAAAGCAGATGAACTCTTAGAGAGTTTAGATATGCAAAATATAGCCTTAATTTCGAAAAGGCTCTCTTTAGCACCCTACTTGACACAAAACCTCTCTTTAAGCATTGCAGCGCTGAAGTTTTTAAAAATTGCATATGAAATAGATGATTTTAATGATGCAAAGCTTTTTGGAAGGCTTAGTCAGATTGCTTCAAATATAATTGTCGATGTAGGGCATAATGTTTTGGCGGCAAAGAGTATAGTTGAAGCTTTAAGAGATAAAAAGTTTGTTCTTGTTTATAACAGCTATAGTGACAAAAACTATAAAGAGATACTTTCCGTGCTAAAGCCTATAGTAAAAAGGGTAGAGATAATAGAAGTACAAAACAGAAGAATTGAGCAGACACAAGCGTTAGAGAAAACGCTAAGCGAGCAAGAGATAGAATATAGCTTTTTTAGAGGTATAAAGAGTGGCAAAGAGTATCTTGTTTTTGGTTCTTTTAGTGTTGTTGAAACATTTTTGAAGGGTTATTATGAGTAATCATTTTTCCATAATCATACAAGATGAAAACGGTGTTAAGCAGTTTAACCTTCATCAGATTATTAAAAAACTGTTTTTTGGCGTTTTCTTTTTTTTAGTGTTTATTATGATTTTTGGAGTCGGAATGATTTTGTACTTGAACCATTCCGTGGATGAGATAGAAGAAAAACTGGCAGAGAAAAAAAATGAACTCTCACAAGTTTCGGATTCTCTCTCGGAGATAGAGATGCTTATAGGACTCTCTCCGCCGGACGATATGACGCTTCAAGAACGCGTAAGTATTGCTAAACTAAGTTCTGAGCATATGGCAACACTTATGCAGTTTATTCCAAGCGGTTCACCGATAGAGTACAATGGAATAAATAGCAATTTTGGTTACAGGGTAGATCCGGTGTCAAATAGAAGGGAGTTCCATTTAGGGCTTGACCTAAAAGCAAGAATGAATGTTCCTGTATATGCCACGGCAGACGGAATTGTAGAAGTTGCAAAATTTGACGGGAAAAGCGGGTATGGCAATCTTGTCGTTTTGCAGCATAATTAC
The DNA here is from genome assembly GCA_030837195.1 of Campylobacterota bacterium. Classification (GTDB taxonomy): domain Bacteria; phylum Campylobacterota; class Campylobacteria; order Campylobacterales; family Sulfurimonadaceae; genus Sulfurimonas. The sequence goes on along the minus strand of JAUPKZ010000065.1, from coordinate 3,259 downwards.
GGCTTTAAAACTTATTACGGACATTTAAATAAAATTACTATACAAGCAGGAAAATTCCTAAAAAAAGGTGATCTTATAGGTTATAGCGGAAATACAGGGCTTGTAAGCGGTCCGCACCTGCACTATGAAGTAAGATTTATTCAAAGAGTTTTAGATCCGGTTGAGTTTGTAAAATGGGGTGGTCAAAACTATACAGATATATTTGACAAGGAAAAGGGTGTTCCTTGGCAATCTCTTATAGCGGCTACTGCGCATATAAAAGTGCCGGTACCTACCCAAAAGCAGCCTGTGCTAAAATTGTCTCAAAATTAAAATAGATGGATTAGATGTCACAACATATACTTTTTAACTATTATAAAAACATAAAAAAAGATGATTTGGAAGTTCTTATCTGTCAAGACCATAAAGAGTCCATTGAACTTGAGAGCGTTGCCAAATTTTACGGCAAAGAAGTTGTTGTTTTTCCTGATTTAAGGGCGACATTTGGAGATGATCTGAGGGTTTACAAAGAGGAGCTTCATGAACTTTTTTCATGCCTTAGAAAGTACTACACCGCAAAGAAAAAACCTCTCATCATTTCGCCGCTTAAAACGCTTCTTTTTCATCTTCCAAAAGAGGAACTCTTAAAGAGTACGGTGTTGGAGTTTGGCTCAAAGATAGAGCTGAAAAAGTTTAAAGAACTTCTTCTTTTTTGGGGATACAGCTTTGTTGACATGGTAGAAGTGGAGGGGGAAGTCTCCTTTCGTGGGGACATCATAGATATCTATCCGAGTGCAAGCAAAATGCCGCTTCGTATCTCACTTTTTGATGATGAGATAGAGCAGATAAAATATTTTGAGTTAGAATCCCAGCGTACACAGGGCGAGGAGCTAGAGAGCGTAGAGATAAATGCGGCGTTTTTTTCTCTGGATGAAGAGGCGTTTAACACTCTTGATGCAAGGGTAAAAAAGAGCGATTTTAACTCCCTCTCTTATGATATTGCTTCGCTTGGACTTTGGTATTTGGGTGAGATGGCATCGAACTTTTTAGAGGGCAAAAATGCAAAACTTATACGAAATTTGGATGCGCTTTTGGTTGATGCTTATGCACTCAATAACCCGATGCTTAGTCGTGCGTGTTTTAACTTGGAGATTTTGCCGCAAAATGATGAGTGCAAAGAGTTGGCGGTTACTGATGCCATGGCACTCATAAGCGTTCATAAAGAGAAGAAGATAACCGTTATAGCATCCAACGAGGCGGTTGTAAAACAAGCGAGGCTTTACGACACAAAGGGCATCAAAGTCATCTATGCTCCCTATGTCTTAAACATCATAGACAAAGACGAGCTTGTCATATCGCTCAACAAAAAAGATAAATTTAGACGCAAACGAAAAAGCTCCATACTTTTAGATGACCTAAAAGTCGGCGATTATGTCGTGCATGAAGATTACGGCGTGGGTATCTTTGAGGGGATTGAAAAGACAGAGATTTTAGGCGGTGTGAAAGATTTTATCGTTATAAAGTATGTCGGCGATGACAAGATACTTCTCCCCGTTGAAAATATCGACTACATAGACCGCTACATAGCTTCAGGCGGCTCAACTCCAGAGCTTGACAGACTTGGCAAAGGTAGTTTTGGCAAACTTAAAGAGAGCGTAAAAAAACGCTTGATGGAGATTGCAGGGCAGATAGTCAATACCGCCGCCGCAAGAGAGCTAATAGCCGCACCAAAAATCAGCGTGGATGAGAGCGAACTAAGAGCGTTTCAAAAGCTCTCGGGATTTGAGTACACGGATGATCAGGTAACCGCCATAGATGAGATAATTGAGCAGATGAGTTCTGGGCATATCATGGATAGGCTTCTAAGCGGGGATGTGGGATTTGGCAAGACGGAAGTCGCCATGAATACGATATTTGCGGCGTACAAATCAGGCTTTCAGTCAGCACTAATCGTCCCTACAACGCTTCTTAGCGCACAACACTACCGCTCTTTGGCTCAAAGATTTGATGCGCTTGGTATAAGGGTTGCAAAGTTGGACAGATTTGTGAGTGCAAAAGATAAAACAAATATCACAAAAGCACTCCGTGATGGGATTTTAGATGCCGTTGTGGGAACTCATGCGCTTTTTGATTTGGACTTTAAAAATCTCGGAGTGGTTATCATTGATGAAGAGCATAAATTTGGGGTAAAACAAAAAGAGAAGATAAAAGAGCTTTACAACAATGTCCATCTTCTCTCCATGAGCGCAACCCCGATTCCCCGTTCGCTCAATCAGGCACTTAGTTCCATCAAAACTATGTCGCAGCTTCTCACGCCCCCAAGCGAGAGAGAGCCTGTGAGAACTTTTGTAAAAGAGTATGAAGAAAAACTCATAAAAGAGGTGATTTTGCGAGAGATTCGCCGCGGCGGACAGATATTTTATGTCCATAACTCCATAGACCATATGCCCATCAAGCAGGGCGAACTAAAAGCAATACTGCCCGAACTCAGAGTGGTCATGCTTCACTCAAAAATCTCTGCAACCGACACCGAAAAAGAGCTTTTAAAGTTTGAAGCAGGCGAATACGACCTTATGCTTGCCACTTCCATTATCGAATCTGGTATCCATATGCCCAGAGTAAATACCATCATCGTGGACGGTGCGGACAGATTTGGAATGGCGGATCTGCATCAGCTTAGAGGAAGAGTGGGGCGTGGAAGTACTGAGGGATTTGCCTATTTTATAGTAAACGATAAAGAAGTTTTAACCGATGAGGCAAAAAAAAGGCTTCTGGCGTTAGAGTCAAACTCCTATCTCGGAAGCGGTTCAGCTTTGGCGTACCATGACTTAGAGATACGAGGCGGCGGAAACTTAGTAGGCGATGCCCAAAGCGGACACATCAAAAACATCGGATATTCGCTCTACTTGAGGATGTTAGAAGATGCCATAAAGCTTTTAAGCAACCATATACAAGTAGAGAAGTTCAAAGTTGACATAAAACTAACCATCTCCGCATATATATCTGATGAGGTAGTAAAAGAGGACAGACTTCGTCTCGACATCTACAGACGCCTATCCGCCTGCCAAGAGGTAGTGGAGATATACGAGATACAAGAAGAGACGATAGACCGTTTCGGCGAACTAGACACCCCAAGCAAACAGTTTTTTGAACTAATGGTTATCAAGCTTTTATGCCTGGAGAAAAAGATAAAAATCATCTCAAACTACGGACAAAATATAACGATTACACAAAGTGATGATAAAAAAGAGAGTATAAAGTCTGATTCTAAAGATGACGA
>JAUPKZ010000125.1 GCA_030837195.1 Campylobacterota bacterium | reverse complement strand
TACATTCCAACCCGATTTTTTAGTTATGTATAAAGATGGAAGTTTAGGCATATTTGATACAAAAGCAAGCGGATATCAAGAAGATGATAATAAGAAAAAAGCGGAAGCTTTGCAAAAATATATAAAAGAAGAAAATAAAAACGGTAAAAATTTATTTGGCGGCTTGATAATCAAAGACAAAGAGCATTTTAGGATTAATCAAAAAGATGAATATAAGACGGTTAAAGAGTGTTTTGAAGATTGGGAATATTTTGTCTTATAGTGAAAGAATAAAAAAATGATAGATAAAGCCATAAAGTATCTAAGTTACATAACTGCTTTTATTTTGGCTTTGTTAGTTTTGCTTATAGTTTATGATGCAACCGCACGCTATATTTTTTCAAGCGGTTCTGTTGCATTGCAGGAGCTTGAGTGGCATCTCTTTGATGTAGTTATACTCCTTGGCATAGCTTATGCGCTCAGAGAAGATGCACATGTAAGAGTAGATATATTTTACGCAGGTTTTAGCCAAAAAACAAAAGATAGAGTAAATATCATTTCTATGCTTTTGTTTGTTCTGCCTTTTTCATTTCTCATTATCTACATAGGGCTTGATTTTGTAGCTATGAGTTTTGAGCAAAATGAAGCTTCATCTAACCCGGGCGGTCTTGGGTATCGCTTCTTAGTCAAATCACTTGTTCCCATGGCATTTGCTCTTTTGGCGCTTCAAGCCATAGAAGAAGTAAGAAAAAGGTTGCGCTAATATGGCAGCGATGTTAATGTTTGTACTTATTTTGGCTCTGCTTATGACGGGTATCCCCGTTGCTTTTGTTTTTGGTGCAGTTTCTATCTTTTTTGCCATTTTTACCGACCTTGGGCTTGAAGTTTTTGCAATCTTGCCGTTTCGTATTTATGGTATTATGAGTAACACTACGCTTATGGCTGTACCGCTTTTTATTGCTATGGGGCTTGTGCTTGAGAAATCAGGTATGGCAGAGAGGCTTCTTATCTCTATGGGTTCTCTTTTTCGCAATGTTCGAGGCGGACTTGCAGTAAGTGTCGTGCTTGTAGGTGCAATGCTAGGTGCTTCTATGGGCATAGCTTCAGCTTCTGTTGTTATGATGAGTGTTATATCGCTACCGATTATGCTTCGTGCAGGGTATGACAAAGGACTTATCTCAGGAACTATAACTGCATCCGGAACATTGGGACAAATTATTCCCCCGTCTGTTATTTTGATTGTTTTGGGTGATGTTATGAATGTAAGCGTGGGAGACCTTTTCCTCGGCGCTGTTTTACCGGGGCTTGTTTTGGTCGGCATATATATAGTTTATATCCTTTTGATGGCTTATATAAAACCTTCCATTGCTCCCGTTGCCAAGGATGTCAAAAGTGTTTCGGTAAAAGAAGCGCTTTATGCCATAGTCCCTCCTCTTTTACTTATTATAACGGTGCTTGGAACTATTTTTATGGGGCTGGCTTCGCCTACGGAGTCGGCGGCATTTGGTGTTATGGGCTCACTTTTGCTTGCAGCACTCAATAGAAGCTTTAGTGTCCAAATGCTCAGGTACGCTTCATTTGAGACGGTGAAGCTTAGCGGAATGATATTTATGATACTCATAGGAGCAACTGCTTTTTCTTTAGTTTTTAATGAGCTTGGCGGAAGCGATTTGATACTTGAATTTTTCAGCTACGATATAGGCAGCGTTTGGGTTTTTATAGCTATTGCAATGTTTAGTATCTTTATACTTGGATTTTTTATAGACTTTTTGGAAATATCTTTTATAATCGTTCCTATATTGGTCCCTGTTATGCATGCTTTTGGGATAGACCCTATTTGGTTTGCAATTCTTATTGCGCTTAATTTGCAGACATCATTTCTAACGCCACCTTTTGGGCTTTCGCTATTTTTTTTAAAGGGTGCGGCTGGAGATAGCATATCCACAATGGATATATATAAGGGTATTGTTCCTTTTATAATTCTTCAACTTTTGGCTCTTGGAGTTGTGATGCTTTTTCCTGATTTGGTTTTTGCATTTTTATAAGATTTAAACGCAAGAGTCGGGCGGATTATTTTAATAAAAGGGGATATTATGATGAGAGATATTTTATATGCACCGTGGAGAGATGAGTATGTGGCAGGTAAAGAGGTAGAAGGGTGTGTCTTTTGCCATATAAGCCAAAATGCCAAAGAGGATGAGGAGTTGCATGTGCTTTATCGCGATGAGCATTGCTTTATGGTTATGAATCGCTATCCTTATACTCCGGGGCATTTTATGATTATTCCTCATTTACATACAGACAAACTCGAAGAACTGCCTGATGAGATATGGCTTCATATGAGTGCTTTGGCACAAAAGGGAGTGAGGCTATTAAAAGATGGATTCGGTGCTCACGGAGTCAATATCGGTATGAATTTGGGAAAAGCAGGTGGAGCAGGGATCGCAGAACATATACATATGCATCTGCTGCCAAGATGGGAGAGAGATACTAATTTTATCACTGCAATTGCGCAAAATAGAGTTTATTCTACCGATTTTGAAAAGATATATAAGAAGCTAAGGGATTTACTGCCGAAGTATTTGTGATTTTTTAAGTAGGTGGATGGGGTAAAGGGATTCGAACCCCTGAATGACTGGACCAAAACCAGTTGCCTTACCGCTTGGCGATACCCCAATTTGTTTGTAAAACGGCTGGAATTATAAATATACTACCCTTACAATAGCCTTAAT
>JAUPKZ010000003.1 GCA_030837195.1 Campylobacterota bacterium | reverse complement strand
CCTAAGTTATTAGCACGCACAGAAATATTTACATCTTCAAATACATCAGCATACAGTGGAGACGGTATGAGATATTCACTTAAAGATAAATCTGCTTCTAGAGGTGTGTAGTCAATGCTAATAGTATCGATAGCCAAATCTTCTGCATTATTATTTGTATTAGGAGTAATAACTAAAGATAATTGTCCGCTTCCATTAAGCGTTGCATTAAACGAAAGTAAACCTGCAACATTGGAATTATAAACATTGCTACCATTTGCGGTAATTTGCGTTACATCAGTATCTTCCCATCCCCCGATTTCAGCTGTAGTCATCGTTACTGTCACAACGGCATTGGCATAGCCGACACCAAAATTATACGTTTTTGTAGCTGTTTGATCACGATTGATTAATAGACGGTCGTTAGTTCCGTCATATGATTCACCGGTGCCACCCCAACCATCTACGCCAGAATCAAAATTATCGGTATCTAATGTTAAGCCCCATCCACTCACCGCAAACACCATCAAAAAACCAAATACGGCAAATATTTTTGCCACAAATCCAAAATTTTTCATCTACTATCCTTTTAAAACTAAGAAGCGACCACGCTCATTATGGCTACTTCAATATGGCACAATAGAGCAACCTATATCATTTACTTACTAATCTTACATTATACTATCAGTTGTACTTAATAAGCGCTTAATGCTTTTTTTAAGCATCTAAGTATGTTTATTATTTAAGGTTGAAGCTTGGGTTGGTTGTGTTGTTTTTTATAATTTCCATTCATTTTCGCTAAACATACCGAGTACTACTATGTTCTCTTTTGCACTATCCACACGATAAGGGATAACATACCCCTCAAATATGAGTTCTCTGATATTTACATCATTGGATTTTGAGACTGTCGGCATTTGTAGGGAAAATAAGGTAAATCATTAATCTTAACACCCAAATCCGTAGCAAATTTTTCAGCTCTTTTGAAAGAGTCTTGAGCTATAAAATCAACAATTACCTCTAATTCCGCAAAGAATCGCTCTGTCTTATGCACTTGCATATTTTAGCTTTATTCTCTGCATCATAGAGTCTATTCCCTCACTGTAAGGCGTGAGTTTCATAGTTTCATCATCTATCTCTTGAAGGCGTTTTTGAAGCTCTTGCGCTAAAGGGTCGTTTGCCAAATCGCAATGGGTCTCTTTTTTTTGTACCTCAAAATTTTTCACTAAATCACTTTTTAGTGAATTTAAAACTGTCATAAACTGCTCAAACTTACTATCTTCTATCTCTAGCGTTACTGTTTTCATCTTAGGCTCCTCATGATAGTTTAAAAAGCATACCCTATGCTTGTATAGTCTTTATTATACTATTAGGCGTACTTAAAAAGTGCTTAATGAGGTTTGAGAACTTTGTCATTCCAAACTTGATTTGGAATTTAGCTTGAGTCTATTTTTTTAAAAAAGTAGAAATCCTCTCGGCAACTCCGTACTCTGTTGTTTCGTTTAAAACTATTTGGGCAGCTTTATGGTTGCTTGTATTAAAAACCATAGGTGCCGCAAAATTTACGATGGACTCTTCTATGGGTGTTTGTATAAGAACAATATTTAAAGTGATAAGGTTTGAGGTTTTGTCTATTTCTAAAAGTTCTTGTATCTTTTGCGGGACCTCAAAGTCATATTCTCTAAGCACGAAAGGGTCTATGAGTGTAAAAGATATATGAGGGTTTTGCGTAGATTTCATTAGCATAAAAATATCATCAATCTTCTCAAGTGAAACTTCTTTTAAATCATCAAAGCCTAAGATAGGAACAACTATGTCAAATTTCATTATATAAACCCTTATGTTAATATTGGTAATTGTAGCACTTTAAGCATAAATTGTACCTAGTTTAATGAGTGTTATATGTTTTTTAGCTAAAATATTACTCTATTTACAATCAGGAATATAATCTATGAATATAAAGACTCATTTAGTAGCGGCAATGTTGCCTATGGTGTTACTCTTTAGCGGCTGTTCAAAAAATAATGTTGAAGAGTACAACAAGCCGGCAGCTTACTGGTACTCAAAAATAGTTGAAAATGTCTCTCTTGGCGACTTAGAAATGGCAGATAATTATTACAGTTCTTTGCAGAGTGAACACATAGGTTCCGTGCTTTTGCCCGAAGCAACTATGATTTTGGCAATGGCGCATATAAGAGATGATGAGCATCTTTTGGGAGAACACTTTTTAGATGAGTATATTAAGAGATATGCAACTGAAAACGAGAAAGAAGAAGCGGAATTTTTAAAAGTTAAGTCAAAATATATGGCTCTGCCCAATGCGGGACGGGATCAGGCATTTATAGATGAAGCTATTGCAAGTGCGGAACAGTTTAAAGTTTCCTATGCAAACTCTATGTATGTAGATGTCGTAGATAGTATGCTTACTCGTATGTATTTGGCTCAGTTTGTTCTCAATGAATCTATTGTAGATCTCTATGATAGGCTGGATAAACCAAAATCTGCCAACCATTATCGCGTAACAAACCCTCAGCCTTGGATTGTTTCAGAAGATATAAATAGAGCAAGTGCGCCTTGGTATCGTGCATGGTTTGAGGGAGACGGTACTTCTAGCTGGTATGATTTTATGATACCGGATACAAAAAGCGTAGTTTCTAGAAACTCTATCTCTGAAGATGAAAACCAAAGCAGTACACAAAAACAACCAGAGGAAAAATAATAATGAAACTTAGCGATTATAGCGATTTTCCTGCTAACATCCCGGTTGTAGCAGAAGATGAACTTTTTTTATACCCTTTTATGATATCGCCGCTTTTTTTAAGCGATGAAAAAAATATAAAAGCTGCCGCAAAAGCCATAGAAGAGAGTACTTTAGTTATAGTATGCCCTACTAAACCATCCCATGAGGGAGAGAGAAGCCTTGATGCTTTGTATAATGTCGGGGTAGTGGGCTCTATTATGCGAAAAGTGGCGTTGCCGGATGGAAGGGTTAAAGTGCTTTTTCAAGGGCTTGCGCGTGCAAAAATATTGAATAAAGTAAGTGATAACCCGCTTATAGCTCATATTGATGTCATAAAAGCAACGAGTGTAAACTCTCTTAAAATTGATGCTATTTTAGAAATACTTCGTGAAAAAGTGAGAATTTTAGCAAGTGTGAGCAACTATTTTCCGCCGGATTTACTTAGAACCATAGAGGAAAACCATGACCACAACAGGATCATAGACCTGATCTGCTCTACGATAAAGCTAAAAAAAGAGCAGGCATATAAACTATTTGTCGAGTCAAATACGGAAAAGAGATTTTTAGACCTTATAGAGTTTCTCATAGATGAGATTGAAGCAAACAAGCTTCAAAAAGAGATTCGTTCAAAAGTACATACGCACATAGAGAAGATAAACAAAGAGTATTTTTTAAAAGAGCAGTTAAAGCAGATACAAAAAGAGCTAGGAAGTGACACTTCAAGAGATGAAGAGATAGAAGAGTACAGAAAAAAACTTGAAGCCAAAAAAGACAAACTTCAAGATAGCGCTTACAAAGAGATACATAAACAGATAGAGAGACTCTCGCGAATGCATCCGGACTCATCGGATGCATCTATGACGCAAACATATTTGGACTGGGTTTTAGATATTCCTTTTGGGGAAGAGAGCAAAAAAGCGCTTCATATAAGTGAAGTTGAAGCACAGCTTGACAAAGACCACTTTTCGCTTAAAAAACCAAAAGAGAGAATTACGGAATTTTTTGCGGTAAAAGAGTTGATGGAATTAAGAGGCATAAAAAGCAGTAGTGGTGCTATTTTATGTTTTTCAGGTCCTCCGGGGGTCGGTAAGACATCTTTGGCAAACTCTATAGCAGAGGCACTTAAGAGACCTTTAGTTAGGATTGCTCTTGGCGGGCTTGAAGATGTAAATGAGCTTAGGGGGCATAGAAGAACATATGTCGGAGCGATGCCGGGGCGCATAGTTCAAGGGCTAATCGATGCTAAAAAGATGAATCCAGTTGTAGTTTTGGATGAGATAGACAAGGTTGCAAAAACAGGAAGAGGTGATCCTACTTCTGCACTGCTAGAGGTGTTAGACCCTGAACAAAATAGAGAATTTAGGGATTACTATCTTAACTTTGATATAGACTTATCAAAAGTTATATTTATAGCGACTGCAAACGATGTAGGCAAGATTCCTGCTCCGCTTCGCGATAGGATGGAATTTATAACAGTTAGCTCCTACACGCCTCAAGAGAAGTATGAGATAGCCTCAAGGTATCTTTTACCTCAAGAGCTAAAGAAGCATGGACTTAAAAAGTCGGAAGTAAACATCTCAAAAACGGCTCTTCAGGAGCTTATACATAGCTATACGCGTGAAGCAGGAGTAAGAGATTTACGCCGAAAAATCGCAAATATGGCAAGAAAAGTAGCAAGAGAGATACTTGAGAAGCCGCAAATCACAAAGGTTTCCATAACCGTAAAAAACCTCAAAGAGTATTTCGATAAAACTGTTTTTGAGATAGAAAAAACTACAAAAATTCCTGTTGTGGGAGTAGTAAACGGACTTGCTTGGACTGCGGTCGGAGGCGATGTGTTAAAGATAGAGAGTATCCGCATAAACGGTAAGGGCACAATGCAACTTACGGGCAGCCTCGGCGATGTTATGAAAGAGTCGGCAAGGATTGCACACAGTGTCGTAAAAACTCTTATTGATACAAGAAGATTAAAAATTGATGAGAGTAATATTCCGCTTACGCCAAAAGAGAAAGAAGAGAACACGGAAGTCGATATAAGTGAAGTGTATAAACGATATGACCTTCATTTGCATGTACCAGACGGTGCAACTCCAAAAGACGGTCCTAGTGCAGGTATTGCTATGGTAAGCGTCATAGCCTCTATATTGAGTTCTAAAAAAATTCGTTCCGAGATTGCAATGACGGGGGAAGTCTCTTTAAGCGGAGATGTACTTCCTATAGGCGGACTTAGAGAAAAACTTATTGCCGCACATAAAGCAGGTATGAGTAAAGTAGTTATACCTTTAAAAAACTATGAGCGGGATTTAGACGAGATACCGCAAGAAGTAAAAGATACTTTGGAAATAATGCCTGTAAGCAGAATAGAAGAAGTTTTAAACGCAGTTCTTGTTTAAGGCTTTAGATTCCAAATTTGATTTGGAATCTAAACTATCATAGAGTCTATTTTTTGCATTAACTCGTTGCTTCTTATAGGCTTTGTTAAAAACCCGTTTGCGCCAAGCTCTAGTGCTTCATTCTTTTTTGTTTCATCGGTTGTTAAGACAATAATTGGAACTTGCCTAATATTGTCATCGGAGCGTACTACACGCAACATCTCTATACCGTTCATTATGGGCATAATAATATCTAGCAAGATAAGGTCTATATCTGATCTTGCTTTTATATGACCTATAGCATCTGCTCCGTTTTTTGCCTCTATAACCTCTTTTATATTCTCATTTTTCATTAACATAGATTTTAGAAGTTTTAGGTTTATCATATCATCATCAACCGCAAGCACTATGAGCTCTTTTGCCATTTTAACTCCTTTTTATTTATGAATATTTGATAAAGAGAGACTGTAGCAGCTCTTTATTGACGACATTGTTTATAACCTCATCTACATACTCTTTATGTACAGTAGCATCTTTTTCTATGGAGTCATCCACAAGCACTACATGAGAAGAAAGACCGTTTGAAGTGCTTTGCTTTTTAATGATGCTTGAGATTTGTTCTACATCAAGATCTACATACTCTTTGTCAAAGAGTATAACTTTGTAAGAGTAGTTCTCGATAAGCTCTTTAAAGTCTATTAGCGAAGATGCTACTTCATAGCTTAGATTACCTATGCCGTCTATGATTTTTGTATATAGTTTTGCCTCAAAATTGCTCTTTTTAGCAATAAGTATATCTGCTCTATATTCTGCTTTTTTTGCTTCCTGAGTATCATCTTGTTGCGGTACGGTTTCTACTATATGATCTGCTAAGAAAAGATTTAGCACTGCAATGATTTCAGAGCGAACAAGCGGTTTTGTGGTGTATTCGTCAAGCCCTGCAGAGAGGAATTTTTCTCTATCTCCTTTGAGTGCGTTTGCCGTTAACGCAACTATTGGAACATGTCGTTTTTTGTTGTCCATCTCCCACTCTAGTATCTCTCCGGTAGCTTCGACACCATCTAAAAACGGCATCTGTATATCCATAAAAATCATATCAAAATTGCCGTCTTTGCGTTTTTGGAAAGCTTCAAGTCCATTGCTTGCTATGCTTACTGTTAAACCCAAATCCTCAAGAGTGCGTCTTATGAGCTTTTGATTGATTATGTTATCTTCCGCAACCAAAACATTTGCAACAAACTTTGAAGTCTCTAGGTCAAACTTTTTACGAACAGGTTTTTTAGCAGCTTGAGTTGTTGTGTTTAAAATTATATAGTTCTCAAGCGTCTGTTTTAGTTTTGAAGCATGAATAGGCTCATAGAGGACTTTGAAAATATCTAAGCCTAAATTTTCAATTCTTTTCATAAGATTTGATTTTGTTAGAACTATAAGTGCCTGAGGAAGCTTAGATAGCTCGTGAAGAGCCTCTTCCGTTACATAGTCATAATCCACAAATAAAAGATTGTAGCTTATCTCTTTTTCTAGTTGTGCAATTTTGCCTATCTCTTTAAATGTAGTATAACCGACTCCGTAGAAATCAAGGTACTCTCTTAGATATTTATCCTGTTTTTTTATCTTTAGAGGATCTCCGAGGATGAGAGCATTAAGACCTGCAAAACTATTTTTTGCACTTTCGTTAAGTGTTTCAACCTCTTCAAAATCAATCGTAAAGAAGAATGTAGTTCCCTCTCCCACAACACTGTCTAGATCAAGCTTTCCACCCATCAGCTCAACAAAGTTGCTTGAAATAGTAAGACCTAAACCTGTACCGCCGTATTTACGGGTAATAGATGTGTCTGCCTGACTAAATGCTTCAAAAATTCTAGATTTTTGTTCGCTTGTAACACCTATACCACTATCTTGTACTTCAAATTTTACTCTTGTTTTACCCTTTATATCGGAGTGAAGCTTTCTAATATTTACACCGATAGAACCGCCGCTGTTTGTAAATTTAACGGCATTGGAAAGAAGGTTAATAAGGATTTCTTTTAGTTTTGTAGGGTCACCTTTTAGAGGGAACTCTAACTGAGGATCTATAAAACATCCTAAATTAATATGCTTTTCACTTGCTCTAACTGCGTAAACTTCAACGGCACTTTCAAACTCATGAACAGGATTAAACGCGATATGTTCTATTTCAAGCTTATTACTCTCAATCTTAGAGAGGTCAAGAATGTTATTGATAATCTCAAGGAGGTTTTCGGAGCTTTTTTCTATGATATCGACAAACTCGCTTTGCTCTTCTTTGAGCCCTGAGTCTTTCAATAGCTCTGTAAAGCCGACTATACCGTTTAGCGGAGTACGAATTTCGTGAGACATATTTGCAAGGAACATTGATTTTGCTTCACTTGCCTCTTGCGCTGCAACTTTATCTTTTTTCGTTTGTTCGATAATCTCTTCTAAAAGAGCATATGCTAGGTCAGTTCCTTCAGGCGTATTAAGGTCTATTTTTCTCTCTTGAGAGTCATAATCCGATGAAACTTTTTTTAAGATTCCCTCAAGGTGTTTGATGTTGTTTGCAATCTCTGTTGAGAGGACATAACCAAGAGCTGCTAATATGATAGCGACAATCCATATACTTAGAGTAATAATCAAAACTTGTAGAGAGTTTTGCTGTACTTCTTGAGATCTTTTGTTCATCGCATCAAGCAAGATATTTTCAGCTTCTGCAAGCAGGTTGATTTTTTCTGATTGCATTGTGAACCAGATAGCCGAAGTAATTTCGTATTCACCGCTGTCTGCTACCGAGATGATTGCAGTTCTTTCACTATTTATATCTTGAAATAAAGCCTTACTGTCTTCTGTTTGAAATATGGCATCAAGCTTTGCGATAAGAGCCGTATTGTTAAGGTTTCTGTACTCAAAAGAGTCCGCTCTAACGATAAGAGATAACCAAGTATTTAGCTCTTCTTCTTCAAGCGGAGCCAATTTTGAAATGGAGTAGGCAAGGAAAGCTCTCTCAATTCCGGAAGACTCTTTAGCATTTGCCATAGTCATATATAAAGAGTAGAGTTCGGCAATCTCTTTGTCGATTTCTATCTTTGTAATTTTGCCTAACTGAACGATGAACTTTTTTTGCACTTCTACAAATGTGTTGAAAACTTCTTTAAATTCAATCTGTTTCTCATCGACAAGAGGTCTAAGAGATTTGATTTTAGACATAGAAGATACAACATCGTTAATATTTTGTGTTTGTTCACCTATGGAGTGGTTATTTTGTGCATATTGCAAATAAATAGCAACTTTTTCATCAACGACTTTTCTCTGCTCTTTTAGGGACTTAAGTATATTCTCCGTAGCATTACCCAAATACATGGCACTCATACCGCGTTCGCGAGCTATATTTCCTACTACATCGTTTAGGTATCTATTTTGTTCAAGCCTGTTTTGAAGTTGTTGAGCAGATTCAAATGCAGTATAAGAGTTGTAAACGAAATAACTGGTAATTGAAAAAACAATTATAATAGGAAGTAAGCTGATTATTCGTAATCTGTTTTTTAATCCGACTTGCATTATTTGCCACCTCTTTCTGAGATTTGGTTAAGCGTGGAAACTATTTTTATAACACTATCTTGAATCTCTTGAGTATTTTGTGAGCCGATGATAGTTATTATCTCATTGTCAAAACTATGAATTCTCATATTTTCGCTCATTCCTCTTAGTTTTGTTGCTAAATTTGCACATATTTTAAAATCGCTTTTTTTCGCATGCACTTCTATGTTTTTACATAGCTCTTTACTCTCTTCTATATAGTGGTCAAGAATTTCATTGAAACTGTCTATATCAAGACCTATTTCATGTGCTACTTTTGCAGCGTCGTAAGAGAGTGTTTCGTCGATAAACTCTTTTTTTTCATCTGCAAAATCTATATCTGTTCCAAGCAGAGCCAAATCCTCATCGCTTATACTGCTTGGCTGTACCGTTACCGACGGTTTTAAAAATTCGTCATCTTCAAGCTCAAGTATTTCAATACTCTCAGGAACATCCGAGTCTTTTATAGCTATATCCTCTTTTATGGATAAAGGGAGCGGCTCCTCTTTTTTAATTAGATTCTCAAGTAGTTCATCTTCATTTTTGGAGAGTCCTTTAATGATTTTATATAGTCTGTCAAGATGGTGTTTTATCTCTTTGTAGTCTTTTGATGTGTTTACTACCGTTAGTGCATCAAGCGCATTTTCTATTCTTAAATTTGCTGCAACACCTTTTAGTTTATGGGACTGTATTTTTAGGTTTGAGAGATCATCGCTTTCTAAAAATGTATAAAGACTCTCTTTAAAACTATTTGCCTGTGCGATAAAGTCATCGACAAACTCCTCAACCAGATCTATAGGAAGTCCAAGCTCTTCAGATGCAATCTTTGGGTCATAGACATAGTTTTTAAAAGCGTCCTCTTCCTCTTCTTTCTCTTCTGTTTTTGCAAGCGGCTCTTTTTTTGCCTGAGGTTGCGCTTTTGGCGCTTCATATGTTTTTTCTTTTGTCTCAATAGACAAATCCGGCTTTGGAGCTTGAGTCGTTACTTCAAATGCATCCAGTGAAATTTTTTCATTGTGTTTAGGTACACTTATATGTTCCGTAGAAGGTTTCTCTTGTGCTAGAAGCTCAAGAGATATTTTATCATCCTGTGCAGGAGAGAGAGCCTTTATGTTTACGAAGTTTACTATATATGATTGAAATGTCGGACTTTCAACGAGGTAGAGAGGTTTGATGTCGATATTTGCCGTAAAATTTCTATTTTTAGCTTGAATAATAACTTTTGATTCGGTTGCGCCTTCACCGCAAGTTATATAATCAATCCAATGCACATGTTTGAAGTTATGGATATGCCCCGGTGTTTTTACAAAAAGGTCCGCAAAATCGCTTACTTCGTCTTTTAACTCTGCTAAACTTGAAAAGCCAAAGTTTTTCAAATCACTCTCGTCCATTCCTAAAAACTCTTTTTTATGGTTATAAATTAACATAGTGTGTACCCCTTAGTTTGTGCTGTTGTTTTGAAGCAGTTTTTCATTTTCTTGGATATTTTTTCTCGGAGAAGGCTTACTAACAGAGATATATCCGATAATATGTTCATTTTCATCAAGAATAGGCATTATTTCTATATCTACCCAGTAGTATAAGCCGTCTTTTCGCAAATTTTTAAGCACGCCGTTGTAAGCTTGTCCGCTGCCAAGAGTCTTGTACATTTTTTCAAATATAGCATCTTGCACATCTGGATGTCTTACGATGTTTTGATTGCTGCCTACAAGCTCTTCGGCGCTATACCCTGAAACTTCGCAGTACTTTCGATTTACGAATGTTATGTTACCGCTTAAGTCCGTCTGGCTTATGGCAACTTTTCCTTGAAAAATATACTCTTCATCTTTTGGCACAACTCTGTTCATAAAAAGCCTTTTTTTATAAAATCGACTAAATATATCATTAATAGTTTAAAAAAAAACTTATTTATAAACATTTTTAATTATATTTGCATCTTTTGCGTTTAAAATAGAAGCTATATCTTCAAAAGAGAGTTTTTTTAATGCCTCAAATGTGCCAAAATGTTTTAAAAGTTTTACGATTTTAGCTTGTGAAATACCGCTAAGAGTTAGAAGTTTACTCTCTTGATCCATCTTTAATTTTGTTTTCTTATGAAAATTTATGGCGCTTCGATGTGCTTCATCACGCAGTTTCTGAACCCAATGGAGCCTTTTGTCGCTATTTGAAAGTTTGTATGAACTCTCTTTTGCATAGAGCAAATCCGATGCGGCACTTTTTGAGCGGTTTGTTTTTTTGTCTCTTTTTTCTTTTGATATTGCTATAACATCCAAAAAGACTCCGTTTGAAGCAAGAATATCGGCTGCGAGGTTTAGAAGAGTTGCGCCGCCGTCTATTATCCATAGATCCGGAGGCGGATTTTTAGCAAAACTCTCAACCCTTTTTGTTAGCATTTCTTTCATTTGGGCATATTCGTCTTTTGAAGCTAGATGGTATATGCGATAGCCTTTTTTATCAAATACACCATTTTCATAAACAACCATTGCGCCTACCGTTGCAACGCCTCCAAGATGAGAGTTGTCAAAAATTTCTACTCTGTTTGGTGTTTTCTCTAAGTAGAAGAGTTCCTTGATCTGTGGCAATAGAGTTGCATCGTTAGCATCTTTTCTCTCTTTTTTTAGTATTTCATCGGCATTTAATAGTGCTAGAGCAATCAAATCTTTTTTATTGCCGCTTTTTGGTGCTTTTATAGAGGCTTTTTTTTCAAACAGCAGGCTTAAATGCTCCTCTATTATAGCTCTGTCGTTAAAATCGGATGCTACTAAGATAGGTGCTACAATCGGCGGCTTTTCATTTGCATAAAAATCAAGAAGTGCTCTTTGGTAAAGTTCGTTTTCATCATAATTTTCATCTATATGTACAAGCGTATGCGAGGATGAGATGACTCTTCCTCCTCTCATAAACATTCGCACAACAACGGCATCGGATGAAGAGTTTGCTACTGCAAAAATATCGTAGTTTTCATTGCTGGCAAAATCTATATCGCTTTTTACTTCCGAGCGCTCTATCCTCTCTATTGTATCTCTTAGCTTTTTAGCCTCTTCAAAACGAAGAGCATCTGCATAGGTGAACATCTGTTCTTGAAGTTTTTTTATAAGAAGTTTTTTGTTTTGGATAAGTTCATGTGCCAAATCAAGCTCTTTTTTATATGCCTCATCCGAAATATTTAGTTCGCAAGGGCCTAGACATTTGCCTATCTGATAAAAAAGACACAATTTTTTTCCTTTAAGAGAGCCTTTTTTTTGCACTATGCGGCATATTTCATAAACAGAATCGAGTATATCTCTTGCTCCTACCGAGTAAGGGCCGTAATATTTAACGCTTTTTGAGTTTATAACTTTTCTCGTAATCTCAAAACGCGGATACTTTTGTGAATTATCTACATAAATATAAGGATATGTTTTATCATCCCTAAGCAGTATGTTGTATTTTGGACTTAACTGCTTGATAAGCGAGTTCTCAAGTATAAGCGCATCGTGTTCGGAATTAACGACGATATAGTTAAGTGAAGCCGTCTGAGAGATCATTTTAGTGATTCTCATCGATAGATTTTGGTTTGGTTTTAGATGCGGAGTAAAGTTAAAGTAGCTTTTGACTCTCTTTGATAAACTTTTTGCTTTTCCGACATACAAAAGCTTTCCTTCTTTGTCGAAATACTGGTAGATTCCGGCAGAATCGGGCAACTCTTTTATGGTTTTTTCAAGATCCATTTTTTGCTCTTATAATCTCTAGTATAGTATCTGCCAACTCTTGTAGTTTTTCATCTTTCATATCTGCTTTAATGTTTCCGCTTGCTCTTTCTTGGTAAGTTGTCTCCGCCGAATTTGAGCTATAGAGCATTGTCTTTTTTTTTGGCTTATGATCTACAAAGCAGATGACATCTTTGATGATGATGCCATCACACTCGCAAAAGTTTTTTGACTCAAGAATCATAGGTGAGTTTAAAATGGATTTAATGATATTTATAATATTATCCATATCTAGTTTATTTAATGCTGCAGACATCACGAAATAGAGTGTATCATTTTTAATGTAGCTGTGTTTTATGCTATTTTGTATGCTTGGCAGAAGAGAAGATTTAAGTTTGTTGATGCACTTGTGCTCTACTATTTTATGAAATTGGGGATTATATTGAAGAGAATTGATAATTTGACTAACATTTTTCATGTAGCAATTATAACAGTGTTTTTGTTAAGTTTAAGCGGATGCGGTTATAAAGATGATCCGTACTATTTACAAGAAGCGCCAAAAGGTGATGAAAATGTTAAATTTATCATTAAAAAATCTAGCGAAAACAATCAAAGCGTTGAACAAAATAGATGAAGTATGATGTAGTTATAGTGGGTGCCGGAGTGGCAGGTCTTTATGCCGCTATGCATTTGCCAAAAGAGAAAAAAGTTCTCATTATAAACAAAAGAGAGACATTTAAGTGCAATAGCTTTTATGCGCAAGGCGGGATTGCCCTTGCTACGGATGAGAGCGATATACCGTTGCATATACAAGATACGCTTGAGGCAGGCGCGGGGCTTTGTGATGAAAATGCAGTAAGAGTGCTTAGCGAAAATTCAAAGGCTATTATTGACGATTTGATATCTCGTGGTTTTGAGTTTGACAGAGATAAAGACGGAAAACTGCTCTATACAAAAGAGGCAGCACACTCAAAAGAGCGAATTCTTCACGCAGGAGGAGATGCAACTGGGCGATATATGCACTATTTTTTATTGCAACAAAATACGCACCCAATGCTTACCGATGCAAGAGTTGTGGATTTGCTCATTCAAGATGGAGTATGTTACGGCGTAACCGTCTTAGATCACAGAGAATGCAGAAATATATATGCTGACAATGTCATAATTGCAAGCGGTGGCGTAGGTTCACTTTATGAATATCATACGAATGCGCCTTGCATCAGTGCAGATATGCAGGGACTTTGCGTTATGAAGGGTATAGAGCTGTCGGATATGGAAATGATGCAGTTTCATCCGACGGTATATGTCGATAACAATTCCGCTCAAAAGCTGCTTTTAACGGAAGCATTAAGAGGCGAGGGCGCTACGGTTGAGGATGAAAAAGGAAGAAGGTTTCTTTTTGACTATGACCAAAGAGGTGAGCTTGCTTCAAGGGATATAGTAAGTCAGGCTATCTACGATTATAGCAAAAAAACAGGTATGCATATTTATCTCTCTTTTGCAAATTTTGATCATATCTATTTTACAAAAAGATTTCCAAATATTTATAAAAATCTTCAAGAACTCGGTTTTGATGTTCCAAAGCAAAGAGTTCCCATATCTCCTGCATTTCACTATGCCATAGGAGGCATAAAAACAGACATAAACGGGGCAATTGATAGTGTAAAAAATCTATATGCCGTCGGTGAAGTTGCATCTACAAAGGTTCACGGTGCAAACAGACTTGCTTCAAACTCGCTACTAGAAGGACTTGTGTTTGGAAAAAGAGCAGTTGAAGATATTTTGAAGCAAAAAACTCTTAAAAAAGAGATCTCTTTTGAAGTAGGCGATGAGGTTATGAGCTATAAAGACGATAAAGCCAAAAAAAACCTTCTTCGTCAAATAATGTGGAAAAATGTATCCATAGTAAGGACAAAAGATGGATTAAATAGTGCATTGGAACAAATAAATGCTCTTTTAAAAGAAAAAATTGGTAAACTTCTGAAATTTCGTTTACTAACCGCAAGAGAGATAGTGCAAGCTGCTTTGGCAAGAGATACTTCTATCGGTGTGCATTTTATAAAAAAGGATGATAATGATTAAGCTGTTGATATTGATGTTTGGCTTTAGCCTTGCTTTTGCAAGTTCTGGGGGGAGCAGTGAAGCGGCTCCGGATTTGACGATGACATGGGTTGGTTTTGCTTCTCTTATTATTTTTGTAGTGGGGTACTATTTTGTTGCCGCTGAGGAAAAATACCACATAGACAAGGCAAAACCTGCACTATTTACGGGTACTTTTTTGTTTATACTCGTAGCAATCTATTATGCCGTTAATGATTTAAATATGGATTTGGTTCATACGCAAGTTCAACATATTATACTAGAGATATCCGAAATTTTCTTCTTCTTGTTTGTCGCTATGACATATATAGAGTCTATGATACACATGGGTATTTTTGACAGGCTCAAGTACAATCTTGTATCAAAAGGGTATAGTTATAGAAAGCTCTTTTGGGCAACGGGACTTTTGGCGTTTTTCATATCTCCCGTAGCAGATAACCTTACTACGGCACTTATCCTCTCTACGGTACTAATTACCATAGACCGCCAAAAAGCATCGTTTTTGGTTCCTGGTGCGATAAATATCGTTGTTGCCGCAAATGCGGGCGGTGCTTGGAGTCCCTTTGGAGATATAACTACCCTTATGGCTTGGGCGGCAGGCAAAGGCGAGTTTGTTGACTTCTTGTTTCTTTTCCCTGCTGCTATTGGAGGCTTCCTTGTAACTTCATTTTTATTAAGCCGTTTTGTGCCTGAAGAGACTCCGCATTTTGATGCTACAACCGAGACGAAGCCGGAAATGATGCACGGTGCAAATGTTGTCATAGGACTTGGCGTGTTTACTATAGTTTGTGCGGTTTTATCGCATCAAGTGCTTCATATACCTGCAATGTGGGGAATGCTTTTTGGTTTGTCTCTTCTGAAGCTTTATGCATATAGACTCAAAAAAGTACATAATAGCCATTTTAACATTTTCCACTCTATCGCAAAGATTGAGAACAATACGCTTCTCTTTTTCTTCGGTATCTTAGCGGCAGTTGGCGCACTTTACTTTGTCGGTTGGCTAAGCCTTGCGGCAGTGGTGTATGACCCATCTGTTCTTGGTCCTACTTGGTCAAATATCGGTGTAGGTTTCCTCTCTGCTATCGTGGACAATGTTCCCGTTATGTCGGCAATATTAAAAGCAAATCCAGAGATGGGTATAGAGCAGTGGATGTTAGTTACTATGACTGCCGGTATAGGCGGCTCGCTTATCTCATTTGGTTCGGCTGCGGGAGTAGGCGTTATGGGTAAATTGCCGGGTATTTATACATTTGGCTCACATATGAGATATGCTTGGACTATTTTAGTCGGCTATTTTGCTTCACTTGCTATATGGTATGTTCAGTACCATATTTTAGGTCTATACATTAAACATTAATCTTTATTATTGTATCCTTTCAAAAATGAGAAAGGGTACAAATCCTCAAAACCCCTCTTAAAATTATTATAGACTCATAAAAGGTATTTAAAATGACAGAAGTTAGTATTATAGTTTTAGATTTTGGGTCGCAATATACGCAACTTATTGCTCGCCGTTTGCGAGAAGATAAGATTTATTGCGAAATTCTTCCTTATCATACAAAAGTAGAAAATATAAAGGCAAAAAATCCAAAAGGTGTTATCTTAAGCGGTGGTCCATCTTCCGTTTACAACAAGGATGCATATACAGTGGATCAAGGCGTTTATCAAATGGGGATTCCAGTTCTTGGAATATGCTACGGCATGCAAAGAATTGCAGTAGATTTTGGCGGTAGTGTAGTTCGTTCAAATCACCATGAGTACGGCAAGGCTGAGCTAACCATAAATAACTATGAGAACGATTGTTCACCTCTTTTAAAAGATTGTGATGATGGGCGAATTGTTTGGATGAGCCATAGCGACAAGGTGGATGTGCTTCCTGAAGGGTTTTCTCCGATTGCCACTTCTGCAAACTCCCCATATGCTGCAATTGCAGATGAGAAAAGACGCATCTATGCGATGCAGTACCATCCAGAGGTGCAACACTCCGAAGAGGGCTATTTGATGCTTCGCAACTTTGCAAGAAATATTTGCGGAGTTACAGAGAAGTGGAAGATGGAGCACTTCTTAAAAGAGCAGATTAAGATTATTCGTCAAAAAGTGGGAAGCGGAAAAGTCCTTTGCGGACTAAGCGGCGGAGTAGATAGCTCAGTAGTTGCCGCTATGCTTTATGAAGCAATCGGTGACCAGCTTGTTCCTGTTTTTGTTGACAACGGACTGCTTAGAAAAGGCGAGAGAGAACAGGTTGAGGAAGTTTTCAAAATCAATCTAAAAGTACCTTTAGTCGTTGTAGATGCAAGAGAGAGCTTTTTAAGCAAACTTGCAGGTGTAAAAGATCCTGAGAAAAAACGAAAAATTATCGGGCATACATTTATAGAAGAGTTTGAGAAAGAGGCTAAAAAGCATGACGGCATCAAGTTTTTGGCTCAAGGTACGCTCTACCCGGATGTTATAGAGTCTGTTTCTGTAAACGGCCCATCAGAGGTTATAAAATCTCACCACAATGTCGGGGGATTGCCTGATTGGATGGATTTTGAACTGATTGAACCGCTTAGAGAACTATTTAAAGACGAGGTGCGTAAAATCGGTTTAGAGCTTGGACTTCCGGAGTCTATGATAAACCGTCATCCTTTCCCGGGTCCGGGACTTGCTATCCGAATCATGGGTGATGTCAACGAAGCGGACTTAACACTTCTTAGAGAAGCGGATGTTATCTTGCTTGATGAGTTAAAAGCAAGCGGCTACTACGCAAAAACTTGGCAAGCGTTTGCAGTTCTGCTTAATGTAAAATCGGTCGGCGTAATGGGTGACAATCGCACCTATGACAATACAGTTTGTGTAAGAGTTGTTGAAGCAGTTGATGGGATGACCGCAACATTTGCACACCTTCCGCATGACCTCTTAGAGCGCATCAGCAGAAGAATCATCAATGAAGTTGACGGTATCAATCGTGTAGTTTACGATATATCTTCAAAGCCGCCGGCAACAATTGAATGGGAATAATATAGAATATTTATGTCAAAAAAAATATATCTTTTTGCCACTTCCAAAAGTGAGCATGCCATCAATATAAAATCGTTGGATGTCAGGTTTTTAAAGCCTGACATCGATTTTTCAAAATATGACTATCTTATAATTACTTCAAAACAGACTATAAAAGCGTTAGAACAGTATGATAAAAAAGATTTTATCGATACTCCCGCACTCTGCGTATCTACAAAAACATCGAATGAATATCAAAGTTTTGGTGGCAAGATTTTGGCTACGGGCGATGGATATGGCGATAATCTTATAAAAAATATACGAGAGTTTTCAAAAGAGACACGATGGCTTTACTTAAGAGCCGAGTTTATCGCTTCTGATTTTGTTCAAAGAAGCAAGGAAGCAGGATATCTCATAGATGAGGCTACTCTTTATGTGAGTGAGTGTTCACAAGAGATTTTGAGCGTAAGAGTAGATGATGATTCTACGCTTATCTTCACCTCCCCATCATCCATAGAGTGTTTTTTAAAAAATAACACAATACATCCGAATGCAAAAGTGATAGTCATAGGCACAACAACCGCAGCATCTTTGCCAAATGGCGTAAAATATGAAATTAGCCAAAACACATCGATAGAGAGCTGTGTAGAGGCTGCATTGGCAGAGTAGTTCTAAATTTTTATTTACAAAGCAGATAAAAATTTTGTATAATGATATTCTGGGTAGTTCGAAATATCGCCTATGAGGGTTCTACATTTTAAAATAGCGAACTAGTAGGGCTTTCGTGTGTCGGTGTTATCGTTTGAGGTATGTTGACTCTGCCGAGATTTTGCCGCCGTTAGAAAATCCTCTCTTCGCCCAAATACGGCTTTTAGAACCAAGCCAAACGCGAGACGGCTACTCGGGACCTTTTTTATCTGCAATCTATAAACCAATTTAACCTACAATATGATATAATCTAGCAAAATGTAGCATTGAAAATTATTTGAACTATTTGGAGTTTTTTATGAAAATTTTAATTTTAGGCAACGGAGCAAGAGAGTACTCTATAGCTCGTGCGATATCAAAAGAGCAAGAAGTTCATGAACTCTTTTTTATGCCCGGAAACGGTGCAACAAGCTCTTTGGGAACAAATCTTAACATTAAAGATTATAACAAATTGGCAGAATATGCAAAAGAGAATAACATCGATTTGACTATCGTAGGTCCTGAGGGACCTCTAGTGGATGGAGTCGTAGATATTTTTAAGGCTAAGGGGCTTGTTATATTTGGTCCTAGCAAGGCTGCAGCGCAGCTTGAGGGCTCAAAAGTATATATGAAAAACTTTTTGGCAAAGTATAATATTCCGACTGCCGCGTACATAGAGACGGCTTCCATAGAAGACGCTTTTAGATTTACAAATACCCTAACTACGCCTATAGTAGTCAAAGCAGACGGATTGTGCGGCGGCAAGGGTGTAATAATTGCAAAAACACACGATGAAGCAAAAAAAGCAATTTCTGAGATGTTAAGCGGAAAAAGCTTTGGCGATGCAGGGCGAAAAGTTGTCGTAGAAGAGTTTTTAGACGGGTATGAACTCTCTATGTTTGCAGTTTGTGACGGGGAAGACTATATTCTTTTGCCGGCAGCTCAAGACCATAAAAGACTTCTAAACAACGATGAAGGACCAAATACCGGTGGAATGGGCGCTTATGCTCCTACCCCGCTTGTTGATTATGAGCTTTATCAAAAGGTAAGAGAGAGGATCATCCGCCCTACGCTAGATGGAATGAAAAAAGAGAATGCTCCGTTTGAGGGTGTGCTTTTCATAGGGATAATGGTTGTAAAGGGTGAACCATATACACTGGAGTTTAATGTGCGCTTTGGAGATCCTGAATGTGAGATACTTATGCCGCTTATGACTTCAAGCGTTAGCGATATGTTTTATAAAGCCGCTACAAAAAGACTCAGCGAGATAAAAGTAGAGTTCTCCAAACAGTACGCAGTGGGTGTCGTGATGGCAAGTGCTAACTATCCTTATAGCAACTCAACGCCGGCAGAAATCATCTTAGATAATGTTTATCATGAAGAGATTGAAAAATATACACATATTTCATATGCAGGTGTGAGTTTGATAGACGGTCTCCTTTATGCCGATGGCGGAAGAGTTTTGGTGTGCGTAGGAGTTGGAGACACAATTAAAGAGGCAAGAGACAGAGCCTACCTTAGATGCGGTCAAGTTCACTTTGCAGGCAAAAAACTCCGTACAGATATTGCTTATCAAGCTTTATAAGAGAGAGATTGTGCATCAAAATATACTTAGCACTTTAGACAGAGAGGGGATGAAGCTATCATCAATAAAAAAAAGAGGAATGGCTTTTTTTATAGATGAAATGTTGCTATCGCTTCTTCTAATCCTCTCGCTGGGAGACTCTTTTTTGGAGTCAAAGACGGTTGAAGAGATGATAGTCCTTACAAATCAGTTTGTATTGGAATATATGGCAGTAAAAATCATCTATCAGGCTTTTTTTGTTATGCAGTATGGCGCAACGGTCGGTAAGATAATTATGAAAATAAGGGTTATAGATACAAAAACACTTCAAAAACCGGATGTTTTGGTATCACTTAATCGTTCTTTTGTTCGAGTTGTTAGTGAAATGCTTTTTTATCTTGGATTTGTGTGGGGTACTATGGATTTATTAAGACAGACTTGGCATGACAAAAGTGCCAAAACATTGGTTGTAGATGCTTAAGTTATTTCTATTTTTATGTATGTTTGCAATGCAAATATTTGGCAATGACGATAAGGTGGAGATATATGCAACTTCGATGGATACGAAAAATAATGTCGTAGTCGCAGACGGAGAGGTTGTAGTTATTTACAGAGATTATATACTCAATGCTAAAAAAGCTATCTATGATAGAAATACGGCAAACTTAGAGCTTTTTGGAAATATTCGTGCAAACCAAGGTTCAAATATTAAGTTGCTCGGAGAGTATGCAAGATTGAATATAGCTCAAAAAGAGAGAGTTTTTAAGCCTTTTTATATGCTCGAACAAACGGCAGATGTATGGCTAAGCGGTGATGAAGGGCGCGCTAAAGATGTAGATGTCGATATAATCTCAGGAGTTACAAGCGGATGTGACCCGAACAATCCTCTTTGGAAAATGGAGTTTACTTCATCAGACTATAACACCGACACTATGTGGCTTAACCTCTACAATACACGAATTTATATCTACGATATCCCTGTTTTTTATACGCCTTATTTCGGATACTCGCTAGATACTACCAGAAGAACGGGGCTTTTGCCTCCGATGGTCGGAATCTCGGAAAAAGAGGGTTTTTACTATGAACAAGCGCTCTACATCGCAGAACAAAACTGGTGGGATTTGGAATTAAAGCCGCAAATTAGAACAAATAGAGGTTCCGGAATTTACTCTACTTTTAGATTTGTAGATAGCAATGTATCTAAAGGCTCTTTAACAGGCGGTTATTTTAAAGAGAAACTGGGTTATTTTTTAGAAGAAGGGCTTGCAAATCAAGAACATTACGGGTTTAATTTTCTATATGACAATAGAGATGTGATCAATGATTGGTTTGGCACAAGCTTAAGTGGTCAATCAGGTCTTTATATGGATATAAGCGATATGAACGATGTGGATTATATAAATCTATCGACAAATGATCTCACAAAAAACGCAACTGCGTGGCAGATAATCTCAAGAGCAAATCTTTTTTACAATACTGATGACAACTATTACGGTGCCTACTTTAAGTACTATAAAGATTTAAGATACGAGAGCAATGAAGAGACTTTGCAAAATTTGCCTTCACTTCAGTATCATAGATATCTTGATACGCTTTTAAAAGATCATCTTTTATACAGTTTTGATGTTAAGAGCAATAACTACTACAGGGATGTCGGGAAAAGTGCCGTTCAAACAGATATAAATATACCTATAACACTTCAAACTTCACTCTTTGATGACTATATGACGGTCGCATATAAAGCAAATCTTTATGCGCAGCATACGACATTTAAAGGAGAAGAGAAGATTCCTTCTCCAACGGATGAGTATGAAGATGGGCTTTTTGCAAGAAACTACCATACGGTTTCTGCTTCATCACAGCTTACTCGTGCTTTTGAAGATGTAACACATGTGCTCGATTTCGGGGCGCAGTATGTTTTTTCAGGTTCTGAGATGGAGGATGGCTACTATGACAAACAGCAAGACTACTGTTCTCAGGCACTTCATCAGTCTGAGCCGATTTGTGAATTTTACAATATTAACGAGATAGAGAGAAATCTCCAACTCTACTTTTCACAATATCTCTTTGATGTTTCAGGAAAACAGATTATTTACCATAGGTTGGCGCAAAATATCTCTTACGAGGGATTAAACAGCGGAGCAGGCGAGCTTGAAAATGAGCTTGATTATCAGATTACCGAGAGTCTAAATTTTTATAATAATATGTTTTATAACTATGATGAGAGCGCATTTTCAAAGCATTTTAACGAAATATCTTTCTCAAATGATATATTTACTGTCGGTTTGTCACATATGTATCAAACAAAATTTTTAACTACCGTGCCGGATATTAGATATATGCGCTCAAAAATAGATTATAGATACGATAAACACTATTCGTACGGGTTTAAATATGACTATGACTTGGAGAGAGGAGAAAAAAAAGGGTTTGAGATAGGCTTTTTATATCAAAAAAGATGTTGGGATTTTGGTTTAAGATATGTTGAAAATAACCGTCCCGTGCTTTATCAAGTTGGAGAAGCCGATAGTATTTATGACAGAATTATATATATTACAATCAGGCTAAAACCGATTATGTCACAAAAAAATAAAGATTCAGGATTTGCATACAGACTGCCTGGTGATAACTAGGGCGTGATATATGAAAAAATATAAACACATACTAAAAGATCGCGAGGATGCCGCAAAAAGACTAACAGAAGTTATACCTATGCAAAAACTAAAGGAAGAGAACTGGAAGCTTGTAGCAGTTTCAAGAGGCGGACTAGAACTGGCACACTACATAAAGGGAAAACATAAAAACGCGCTAGATTTTCTTTTTTCAGAAGCTATAAAAGCGCCAAATAACAGTGAATGTGAAATAGCCAGAGTGTGTGAGAGCGAAGAGATAGTTATAAATGAAAAACTTGTTTCGACATTTGAGATCAAGTATGATTATATTTACGGTGAAGCGCATAGAAAGCATGAAGAAAAAATTCTGAGTTATGTATATCAATATAGAAAAGGAAAACCGTTTGCATCAATGTATAATCAGGTGGTTTTACTAGTCGATGAAGGCGCAGAAACCGGATTGAAGTTTATGACGGCATTAAAAGCAGTTATGGCAATGAAGCCAAAAGCCGTCTATATAGCAGTTCCAGTTATACCGAGTGATGTTTTAGAACTCTTAGAGACATTTGCAGATAATATATTTTTTCTCTACGAGATAGATGATTATGTAGAGACAGAGCTCTATTATGAAGAGTTAAACAGAGTAAATGAAGATAAAATAGAAAAAATATTGGGAGAAAAAGAATGAAATACGATGTAAATATAGATTTAGAGGGTTATAAAGAAGAGTACTCTTTTGGTAAAGTTGCAAGGCAGTCAAATGGCGCAGCATGGCTTAAATGCGGAGACACTGTGCTTCTTGCAACGGTCGTTATTGATGATACACAGATAGTAGATGATGATTTTCTCCCGCTAACCGTTCAGTATATAGAAAAATCTTACGCAGCAGGAAAAATCCCTGGAGGTTTTTTCAAAAGAGAGTCAAAGCCAAACGATTTTGAGACTTTAACTTCTCGCATAGTAGATCGTTCTCTTCGCCCGCTTTTTCCAAAAGGCTATGGATATCCTACACAAATAACGGTAATGGTATTTAGTGCGGACAAAGAGGTGGATTTACAGCGTTTAGCTCTTAATGCTGCCTCGGCAGCTCTTTATGTAAGCGATATAGATATTAATACTTCCGTTTCGGCTATAAGAGCAGCAAAAATAAACGGAGAACTTGTTTTAAATCCTACTATGTCGCAGCTTGCTTCATCTTCACTTGATCTATATCTCTCTGGAACAAAAGAGGATCTTTTGATGATAGAGATGAGAAGTATGGGAACTGAGGAGTTTGAGAGCGCAGTGCCTTTAGATCCTCTTATGGACCCAATGTTAAGTGCTCCTCTCATAACAAAACATACATCAAATGCACTCAATGAAGATGAACTTGTTTTAATCTTAGAAAAAACTCAAAAGCTTCTTTTTCAAAACAATGTAAAATATGAGGCATCATTTAATGAGTTTAAAAAGGTTGTAAAGCCAATTAAGTGTAGAGAAAGCAGAGTTAGTGAAGAGATGGTTGCCTATGTAAGAGAAAACTTTTTACAAGAGATCAAAAACGGCATCAATCAGATGGCAAAAACTGAGAGATCAACTGCTCTTAGAGAGATAAGAGAAAAAATCATAGCAATAAAAACTGATTGGGATGTTTTAGAGTTAAAAGAAGCAATAGAAGCTGTAAAAAAAGAACAGGTAAGATCTCAGATATTAGATAGCCGTATTCGTGCAGACGGCAGAGGACTTAGCCAAATAAGACCTATCTCTATTAGTACAAATGTGCTCCCAAAAGCTCACTCATCTTGTCTCTTTACCCGTGGAGAGACGCAAGCGCTTGTAGTCCTTACTATGGGTGGAGCAAAAGATGCTCAGATGTATGAAAATCTAACGGATGATGGCTCTCAAAACGAATATTTTATGGTGCACTACAACTTTCCTGGATTTAGCGTCGGAGAGGCTTCTCCTATAACGGGAACAAAAAGAAGAGAGCTGGGGCATGGAAACTTAGCAAAAAGAGCGCTAGAGCCTATCATTAACTTAGATGGGCAAACAGTCCGTATAGTATCAGAGATACTAGAATCAAACGGATCTTCCTCAATGGCAACCGTATGCGGCGGATATATGGCATTAAAGGCTGCCGATTTACCTACAAGCGATGTTATTGCAGGAATTGCTATGGGGCTTGTTAGTGATGGCGGTAGATATGCCATACTCTCGGATATTATGGGATTGGAAGATCATGACGGTGATATGGATTTTAAAGTAGCAGGTTCAAAAGATGGAATTACTGCTATGCAGATGGATATAAAACTAGGCGGAATTAGTTTGGACATACTAAAAGAGGCGCTATATCAGGCAAAAGCAGGAAGAAACCATATTATAGATATTATGCTTGAAGCTCAAAGAGAGATAGAGTTTAATGACGGAGTTCTTCCAAGTACGGACTTTTTTCATATAGATCCAAGTTTTATAGGCGACATTATAGGACAGGCAGGAAAAACAATCCGTGAAATCATAGAAAAGTTCGGAGTTTCCATAGATATAGATAAAAAAGAGGGTAAAGTTAAGGTAACCGGAAAAAGCAAAAGTGGTGTAAAGGCTGCTAGAGAGCACATAGAAGGAATAGCAAACGCTCCAAAAGTTCCAAAGATTGACTATAAAGTGGGTGATAGATATACGGGAATTGTAAAGAAGATAGTTGATTTTGGAGCATTTATAGAACTTCCTGATGGAACGGATGGGCTTATACATATATCAAAATTATCGGATCAAAGAGTCGATAAAGTAAGCGACATCTTAAAAGAGGGCGATAAAATAGATGTTGAAATAATAGAATTTAAGGGAAATAAAATTTCTTTAAGCAGAGCATAATAAAAGAGTAGTTTTTTAAACTAAATTTTATTAGCTTTTGTATATAATCGCAAATCGAATTTTAGTAGGGAAATCTTTGCATTTATGTAGAGATTGCTATATCTTAAGATATAGTTACGCTAGCCGAAAAAATTTGTAATAATTTTATGGAGAAACTTATGAAAAAAATTCTTTTTTTAATGGTAGCTTTTGCTGTTGCAGCACTTGCTAACGATGGTGATGTTGCTAACCAAACTCTTAAAGCGTACTCAATGATCGCTGCAGGTCTTGGTCTTGGTCTTGCTGCTCTTGGTGGAGCTATCGGTATGGGTCATACTGCTGCTGCAACAATCGCAGGTACTGCAAGAAACCCAGGTTTAGGTGCTAAACTTATGACTACGATGTTTATCGCTCTTGCGATGATCGAAGCTCAAGTTATTTACGCACTTGTTATCGCACTTATCGCTCTATACGCTAACCCGTATTTAGGTTAATCTTATTAATTTTGCCGGAGACTCTCTCCGGTAAAAAAAACTTATGCGACCGTGGTGGAACGGTAGACACACTACCTTGAGGTGGTAGCGCCCTACGGGTGTGGGAGTTCAAATCTCCCCGGTCGCACCATCTATTTAATCTATAATCTTTATACAATCTTCTTTATTTGGTACTAAGCATAAAAAGCTGTAACTCTCATCACCTATTGTTTTATAACTATGCGCAACTCCTGCAGGGATTAAAAGAATGTCACCGGCTTTTGCTACTATTGTTTTGTCATCAACTTGAACCTCTGCTTTGCCTGCTAAAACAAACTGTTCGTGTTCAACCGTATTTGTATGCAGCGGCATATGTCCGCCCGATTCAATGATAAAATTGCGCATTGCAAAGTTTGGCGCTTCAGTACTTGAGATAAGCATTTTCATAGATACGCCTTTTCCGGCCCTCTGCGGTATAGCTTCGATTTGATTTAACTCTTTTTGCAGATACATAATAGTCTCCTATAATAATTTTTTTGGTAGCATATCATAAAATGTTTTGAGTTTGGAGAATAGTTTATGAAGATTGCAAAAAATATCACGGAGCTAATAGGTAAAACTCCGCTTGTGAGGCTCAATAAGATTTCAGAGCTAAGCGGCGCAAATATTATTGCAAAATGTGAGTTTATGAACCCTACAAGTTCCATAAAAGACAGAGCGGCTTTTAATATGATAAAAGATGCTATGCAAAGCGGCAGAATAAATCAAGATAGTGTTATTATTGAGCCTACAAGCGGAAATACTGGAGTGGCTCTTGCCGCAATTTGTGCGTCTCTTAATTTGAAACTTATCTTAACCATGCCTGAGTCTATGAGCATAGAGAGGCGAAAGTTATTGGCGTTTTTTGGTGCTAAGCTAATCTTGACTCCGGCTTTAAAAGGTATGAGCGGCGCTATACAAAAGGCAAATGAAGTGCAATTAGAGACTCAAAACTCTATTGTTTTAGGACAATTTGACAATCCTGCAAATCCAAAGATTCATGAGTTAACAACCGCAAAAGAGATTTTAGAAGATACTGAAAAAAAATTGGATGCATTC
Source organism: Campylobacterota bacterium (assembly GCA_030837195.1). Taxonomy (GTDB): domain Bacteria; phylum Campylobacterota; class Campylobacteria; order Campylobacterales; family Sulfurimonadaceae; genus Sulfurimonas. The sequence continues at coordinate 15,550 of JAUPKZ010000003.1, read as the reverse complement.
GTAGCGGCAGTGGGTACGGGAGGAACGCTAAGCGGAACGGCAAAGGTTTTAAAAAAAGAGATACCGAATATAGCAGTTTTTGCGGTTGAACCTGCATCTTCGGCTGTTTTGTCCGGCGGGTGCGCAGGAGCACATGCCATACAAGGTATAGGCGCAGGCTTTATACCTGAGATCCTTGATATAAATATTTATGGAGAAGTTATTAAGGTAAGTAATCAAGATGCGCTTGAGATGTCAAGAAGGCTAGCACGAGAAGAGGGGCTTTTAGTCGGTATATCTTCTGGTGCAAATGTGTATGCGGCTATGCAAATAGCTTCAAGGGCGGAATTTAAGGACAAAACAATTTTAACAATTCTCTGTGATACGGGAGAGAGATATCTAAGTACGGATCTGTTTGTTGAATAAAATTTTTTTAGAAACCATAAGGGCTTTAGATTCACAAGTATATCATCTCTCTTATCATCAAGAAAGATATGAGGGCGTGCTAAAATATTTTGGCATTAGAGAGATATTTAGTTTAAAAGAGTATCTAAATCCGCCTAAAAACGGATTATATCGATGTCGTTTAACATACGATATTTCTAAAACTCCTCATCAAATAGAAGTAAGCTACTACCCTTATAAAAAAAGAGAGATAGGCTCGCTAAAACTTATTTATGACGATTTTATAGAGTACTCTATGAAATATACAAACAGAGAAGAGCTTGATGCACTATTTGCTAAAAGGGGTTTATGTGATGATGTTCTTATCGTTAAAAATTCACTTTTATGTGATACCTCAATCGCAAATATAGCTTTTTTTGATGGAGACAGATGGGTTACACCAAAAAAGCCTCTATTAAATGGAACAACAAGGCAGAGACTGCTTAGCGAGGGAAAAATTTTTGAGGAGGATATTACAGTGGATGACTTAAAAAAATATTCAAAAGCGGCTCTTATGAATGCTATGATAGATTTTGATATAATTTCAAAAAAAATAGAGGAAATTTTTTGTTAAACGATATAATAGAAGATAGTAATTTTGCAAAGATAATGCAAAAAAATATAGAAAACCTCATAATCTACCTTTTTGAGAGAGATCAGCCATTTGGTATTTTATGCAAGCTAGATGATACAAGATTTGACCCTGAATTGCCTGATTATATAAGAAGCGAGTTTAGACAGATGACGCTTTTTTTCTTGGCAGGCTATACTTTTGAGAGTGCAAATCTTATAGATGACGAGTTGGTTTTTGAAGCAGGATTTGGAGCCGATAATTTTGGAAGTGTTGTTAGTGTTCCGCTTTATAGTATTATGCAAATTATTGTTGATGAAACGCCATTGCTTATAAATTTGGCAAATTACAAACCAAAAAAGAGATTGATAAAGCAAGCGTCACCTTCAGGTGTTGAAAACTCAATGGCATCTTTTCTCTCAAACCCTGAAAATTCAAAATTTTTAAAAAAGCAATAAGGTATCGGGACAATTATCCCGAATACTTTTTATACTTTATTGATAGATAGAAGATAGTTTACTACGCTATCGACAAAAGCGTCATGTTTTTTATCTTTTGAATAAGCTATAAAGAAGCTTCTTTCTATTTTATAGTTTTTAAGTCTTGCCTCAAATAGTTTTCCCTCAGCTACTTCATTTGCAATGACATGTTTTGACATAACAGAAACCGTAGGTCGTTCACTATGTTTATCTGCGTGAAGTATAGCTTCTTTGATGGCTGTTGGGCTTCCTAAAACGCCAAGAACATTAAAGTTATTGCATTGAACACCCATTTCATCAAATGCCTCACTTGTCAATTTTCTTGTATGAGAGTGCTCATCTCTGCATATCCAGTCAAAACCCATCAAATCCTCTGCGGTTAGGTGTTTTTTTAGCGGTTGATTTGAAAAAACCACAAGCTCATCCAAAACCCACTCTCTATATATGATATCATCCCTAAAAACAGGAGATTCTATAAGTGCAATGTCTATTTTTTTATCTTCTAATTGGTCTATGATTTCACAAGATAGACCGACATTCATATAAACATTGTTGTTGATTCTTTGTCTGATTTCACCAAGATAGTTTGGAAGTATATAGTTTCCGATAGCATTTGATGAGCCGATAACAAAAGTAAAATCTTTATTGATTATTTTTAGAAGTTCTTTTTCGCTGTTTGCAATCGCTTTTTCAAGTCTAAGAGCAATTCTGTATAAATCTTCACCCTCTTTTGTAAGTAAAATACCGTTTTTCTTTCTCTCAACTATTTTTGTATCGAGATAATCCTCAATAAATCTTATCTGCTGTGTAACTGCAGGTTGAGATATACCTAGTTTAGCAGATGCTTTGGAGAAGCTTTTTTCTTTGATAACCATCAAAAAAGTCTCTAATTTTGCAAAGTCTTTTAACATAATAATTCCTATAAGCCCAAGTAATAGATGAAATTATAACTCATTATTATAATTAAATCAATAGTTCTTTAATAATTTTTTATTTTTCGTTATAATATATAAAATTAATAAAAATAGCAGTAACAAATGAAGAATATTTTTGAAAAGTTAAACAATGCGCAGGCAGAAGCCGTAAGAGAGTTTGAAGGTCCGGTTTTAATACTAGCGGGTGCTGGAAGCGGAAAAACTACTACGATTATATCAAGACTTGCCTATCTTATAAAAGAAGTCGGTATTGCACCTTCAAATACTTTGACACTTACTTTTACAAATAAAGCGGCAAAAGAGATGAGAGAGAGAGCCTCTATGATGATAGAGAATCTTTCGTACCCCCCGCTTTTGTGCACATTTCATAAATTTGGTTTGCTTTTTTTAAAATTTCATATTCATCTTTTAGGCAGAAAAAATAATTTTGTAGTGATAGATAGCGATGATAAAAAAAGAATTATTAAAAAGATAAATTCAGAGATACCTACTCCTCTTATTGCAAGTGAGATATCAAGATACAAAAACTCTCTGCTTACGCCTGATGAGGCATATAAGCAGGCAGAGGTCTATAATTATCAGCAGATAGCGAAAGTCTATGAGGAGTATGAAGCATATTTACTGGAGAACAATTTAGTTGATTTTGATGATCTCATAGCGCTTACATATAGGCTTTTGAATGAAAATGAAGAGCTTGCAAAGAGTACTTCGCAAAGATATAGCTATATTATGGTGGATGAGTATCAAGATACTAATGAATTACAGTTGAAGCTTTTACAAAAATTATGTAGCACACATAATAATATATGTGTTGTCGGGGATGATGACCAGAGCATTTACGGATGGCGCGGGGCGCATATTAGAAACATTATGGAGTTTGATCAGGATTTTAAAGATGTTAGGGTTGTAAGGCTACAAGAAAATTACCGTTCAAGAGAACCTATACTAAAGGTTGCCAATGCACTCATTGAGCATAATCGTTCAAGGCTCGGTAAAAAACTTATTCCGACCCGTGGAAATGGTGAAGATGTGGCAATACTCTACTCGAATGACGAGAATGACGAGGCAAGAAAAATAGCTAAAAAAATATCTCAGCTTTTAAACTCCGGTGTAAGTGCGCAAAATATTGCTATTTTATACCGTGTGAATGTTCTAAGCCGTTCCATAGAAGAGGGGCTCAATCGTGCAGGAATAAACTATAAACTAGTCGGAGGCTTGCGCTTTTATGATAGAGCAGAGGTAAAGGACCTTATTAGTTATATTAGAGTTATTACAAATTTTAACGATGATTTCTCCTTTAAGCGTATAGCAAATAAGCCAAAAAGAGGTTTAGGTAAAGCAAGCCTAGACAAAATAGAACTTGCTGCGACAGAGTCCCAAAAATCGATATTTAACTACATAAAAAGCAGTTCGCAAGAGGTGTTAGAGGATTTGGTAAAATCAAAAAATGCAAAAACTCTCAAAAAATTTATAAAAGATATAGAGAGTGTTGCTAAAATAGCAAAAGAGTCAACATATGATTTTGTGGATGCGATGGAAGCGACATTTCGTACAAAAGAGATTTATGCAGGTGTTGCGGATGAGATGGAAAGACTCTTAAATATGGACGAGTTTTATGCACTCTTTAGGGATTTTATAAAAAATAATCCGGAAGCTTCGCTTGATGAATTCTTGAATGAGATTACGCTTCAAAGCGATCAGGATGAGGTAGAGGGAGAGAGCATATATATGATGAGCATACACGCTTCAAAAGGGCTGGAGTTTGATCACATATTTATAATAGGGCTTGAAGAGGGCTTTTTACCGCTTATAGGGGAAGGAAGCGACCTTGAAGAGGAGAGAAGGCTCGGATATGTATCTTTTACCAGGGCTAAGGAGACGCTTACGCTTTCTCATGTTGATAGCAGATTTTACAAAGGCAGAAGAAGTGAGCTTCAAAAGAGCAGATTTTTCAATGAAGCAGGACTTTGTGAAGGTTCTTTGATAGTTGAAAAAAATACGGCTTTTAAGAAAGGTGATTTGGTAAGACATAAAATTTTTGGAACAGGCAGAGTCAACGGTATAAGTAAATCTGGAAGAGAGTTTAAGCTAAATATAAATTTTGCAGGTACCAAAAGAGAGATACTTGCTTCATTTGTAGAGAAGTTATGAATAGGCTCTTTGTAGCATACAAGCCATCAGGAATAGGCTCAAATCTCTTTTTGTCACAGTTAAAGAGAAAATACGGAGTAAAAAAGGCCGGCTTTTCGGGGACGCTTGACCCCTTTGCAAAGGGTGTTTTAATCATTGGAATCGGGAGCTATACAAAACTTTTTCGTTTTTTAAAAAAAACTCCTAAAAGGTACAGAGCTACTTTATGGCTAGGAGCAAAGAGCGATAGCTTGGATATAGAAATGGTAGATAGTGTGTCTTTGATAAAAGAGTTGGAGAGTAAGACAATAGAAGATGTTTTAAAATCCATAGAGGGTGAGCTTGAGTATGAGCCGCCGATTTTTAGTGCAAAGCAGATAAACGGGCAAAGAGCGTATGATTTGGCTCGTGCAGGAAAAGAGGTAAAGTTAAATAAAATCAACTCTTTTATATATGAAACAAAGCTGATAAATTATTCTCACCCTTTTGTTACTTTTGAAGCAAGTGTTTCTGAGGGTACATATATTCGCTCTCTCGGAGCTATTATAGCTAATAGGCTTGGCATAGAAAATGGGTCTCTTAGTGCACTTGAGAGGCTAAATGAGGGAGAGTTTAGCTATAATGGCGAAGAAGCATTGGATATAAAAAAGTGCCTTAAAATAGAGCAAAATTTTTATCACGGAGCAAATGATAACTTAAAATATGGAAGAGTTCTTGCTTTAGATGATTTAGAGATAAAAAAAAGCGGCTGTTACTGGTTGGATAGCGGAAATTTTATATCCATCATAAATATAACGGATGCAGAAGTAAATTATGAATTAGGTAGGATTGAATGTTAGTATTATCAAGAAAGCTGGAAGAGTCAATTGCAATCGGAGATGATATAAAAATCAAAATTATATCTATAGACAAGGGAGCAGTAAAGCTCGGTATTGAAGCTCCAAAGAGTATTTCCATAGTTAGAAGTGAACTACTAGAAGAGATAAAAGATGCAAATATTGCAGCATCTAAAGAGATAAAAATAGATGAGTTAAATCTCTTAAGTGCTATTTTAAAAAAATAAGAGATATTTTTATGAAGCTTTATAAGGCATATGCGAAAGTAAATATCTTTTTAAAAATAACAGGAAAAAGAGATACTTACCATGAGATAGTTTCAAGGTTTATGCTTGTTTCTACTCTTTACGACGAGCTTAGTTTTGTGCCGAAAAAAGATGATAAAAATGAAGATAAATTTGAAATTTACGGTACTTTTTCTTGTTCTGTAGAGCAAAATACTATATATAAGGCATATGTAGCTCTTTTAGCCTCGCTTGATGAGCATAAAGCAGCTTCACTAAAAAACCTTATGAAAAAGTATGCCATAAATGTTGAAAAAAATATTCCCTCCTTTGCAGGACTCGGCGGAGGAAGCAGTGATGCCGCAACTTTTTTAAAGATGTGTAACGAAGTATTGCAACTCGGGCATAGTTTAAACGAGCTTGCATTTGTTGGAGAAAAGGTGGGTGCGGATGTGCCGTTTTTTGTTTATGGATACAACAGCGCAAATGTAAGCGGTATAGGTGAAATCGTTGAAGAGTTTAATGAAGATTTGCTCTGTTTTGATATATTTACGCCAAAGTTGGAAATAAGCACCCCAAGAGTTTACAAATCATATAGAGATAATTTTTATAGCCCCATAGATGCGTTTGAAGCAGAGAAGTTAAAAAAAAGAAGTTCATCGGATATACTTAAAACTATGAAGGCAGATGAAGCAAATGATCTTTTTAGGGCAGCACTGGCTGAATATAAAGAGTTAAAAAATTATTATAGAGAAGGCTATTTTTTTAGTGGAAGCGGAAGCAGTTTTTTTAGAGTTAAAGAGAGGATAGAATAATTTAATGGGTGAAGCAATCGCAAAAAACAAAAAAGCCTATTTTGACTATTTTTTAGAAGAAAAATTTGAAGCAGGGATTGTTCTAAAGGGGAGTGAAGTAAAAGGGCTTAGAGAGGGGCGGGTAAATTTAAAAGATAGTTTTATTCGCTTTGTAAATAAAGAAGCTTTTTTGTTTAACGCACACATAGGAAGGCTTGAAACTACACATCACTTTTATGCGCATGAGGAGAGAGGCAGCAGAAAGTTGCTTTTGCATAAAAAACAGATAGCAAAAATGATAAAAGCCGTCGAGAAAAATGGCTATACGGTAGTGCCGCTGCAGATATATTTTAATGAAAAAAATATTGTAAAAGTTGAAATTGCCATAGCAAAAGGTAAACAGCTTCACGACAAGAGAGAGGATTTAAAACAAAAAGATATGAAAAGAGATATTGAGAGAGCCATAAAGGATCGCGAGTGAAATTTTTGCTTTTTATATTCTCTTTATACTCTTTGCTTTTTTGTGTTGAAGTCTCTTTTTCTGCAAAAAATGTAGAAAATGGCAAAACTTTGCTTATTGAGATTAAAAATATTGATGCAGCAGAGTATAAAGCTATTTTATCTGATAAAAAAGAGTATAAAATTTTTACGCATCCCTTGGATAATAGCAAAGCTTATGCACTTTTACCGATTAGCTATTACGAGAAGCCGCATGAGAAAAAAATAGAAATTTTGAGTCAAAAAGGTGAAAAAGAGCCTCTTTTTTTTAATGTAGAGAGCGGTAGTTACCAAAAAGAGATACTTAAAGTAGATAATTCAAAAATTGTTTTAAATATAAATGATAAAAAAAGGGCTTCAAAAGAGCAAGAAGAGGCTACTAAAATTTATAACACTATAAATGATAAGCTATATATTGATTCGCAGTTTATTTTACCTATTGATAGTACGGTAACAAGCGCTTTTGGAAAAGCAAGAGTTTATAACGACACGCTAAAGAGCTATCATGGCGGTACTGATTTTAGAGCAGAAGTGGGGACAAAGCTTTTTGCATGTAATGATGGAGTAGTAGTTTTGGCAAAAGATAGATTTTATGCCGGCGGCTCTGTTATCATAGACCATGGGCAAGGCATATACTCAACTTATTTTCATATGAGCAAGATAGATGTAGAGGAGGGCTCATTTGTAAAAAAGGCAGAAGTTATAGGGCTATCCGGCGAGAGCGGCAGAGTAACCGGTCCGCATTTGCACTTTGGCTTTAGGGTTGCGGGAGAGCAGGTTGACCCCATACACTTTATAGAATTAATGAATACAAATTTATTACGAGGTATATAAAATGACACTATTTCAGATATTGATGTTCGCGGCTTCCGCATTTTTTGCTTTTAGAATTTATCAGCATATTCAGACACTTAAGGATTTAGAGACAAAAGACACACCCGAGTATTCATCCTCTTTTGATCCAAAAATATTGATAGAAAGAGCAGATGAGGCGTATGAAGAGGGTGATTTGAAAAAATCTTTGGAGCTTCTTAGCGAGGCAAATGCAAAAGAGAGAAATAATCCAGATACCATTTTTAAAATCGGATATATTTTGCAAAAGCAAGGTAGCACTTCAGAGGCACTCGACTACTATAATCAAGCTCTTGAAATAGATAGAGATAATGAGTATATACACAACGCCATCGCTTCAATATATAGAGAAAACAGAGAGTTTGCTTCAGCAAAAATGCACTTAAACGAATCTTTGGAAATTAACGGTAAAAATAAAGTGACTTACTACAATTACGGTAACCTCTTAGTTGATATGAAACATTTTGAAGAAGCAAAACAGATGTACAAAAAGGCGCTTGAGATAGACCATGATTTTAGCGAAGCTAAAGAGGAACTTGATAAAATGGAAGCAAAAACAACAGATGAAAATAGCACAAATTTATGAATTTTTAAATGAGCTCTCTCCTTTTGAACTTCAAGAAAAGTGGGATAATTCTGGACTTTTAATAGGCGACTTTAACCAAGATATTAAAAAAGTTGTCTTAAGTATAGATGTTGATGAAGCTCTCATAGATTCAGTGGAAGAAAATACGCTTCTAATTACCCACCATCCTCTGATTTTTGGAGGACTTAAGCAACTAGAGTTCAACAAATACCCGACAAATTTTATTCGAAAAATGATACAAAAAAATATATCAAATATTTCAATGCATACAAATTTTGACAAAACTCATCTAAATGAGTATGTTGCAACTCAAGTTTTGGGGTATAAGATAATAGAAAAGGATGTATTTGTTACATATTTAGAAGTAGAAGAGGAGTTTGAGGTATTTGCAAAAAAAGTTGCAAAAGCTTTTTCGTTACCTCATGCAAGATGTGTAAAAAATAGTTCATACATAAAAACTGCAGCTTTAACGACAGGCTCAGGAGGCTCTTTGATTAAATTTGTAAAGGCAGATTGTTTTTTAACCGGAGATATAAAATACCACGATGCGATGGAAGCAAAAAGCATTAATTTGTCCCTTATTGATATAGGTCATTTTGAGAGTGAGCATTTTTTTGCAGAGATTTTACTTAAACATTTGAAAAATTTAGGTTTAGAAGCTATAATTTCATCATCCAAAAATCCTTTTACTTATATTTAAGCAATCGGCACACCTATTTAACACAAAAGGAGATTAATGAACTTACATCTTAAACAGCTTATAGAGTTATCGCAGATAGATAAAGAGATAGATGCATTTGAGCCTCAAATAGAAGAGGCTAAATATAAACTAGAAGCGGCGCTTGCTAAAAAAAAGAGCATAGACTCCGATATAGACAATCTTACAAACGAGATTAGACACGAAGAGATTAAAAAGAAGAAAAATGAGCTTCATCTACAAGAACTTTCTCAAAAACTAGAAGACAATTCAAGAAAAAGTTCTGAGATCAAAACAGAAAGAGAGATGAAATCGCTTCAGCTTGAAGAAGAGATAGCAAAAGAGCAGGTAACATTCGCAAATGAAGAGATTGAAAGACTTGAAAGAGTTATAGGTTTAAAAACAGAACAGATTGAAGCTGCAAAAAAATCTCTAATCGAGCTTGATGCGAATTTAGCTTCCGTGCAGAGTGAGGTTGACGCAAAGCTAGAAGTTATAAATATGGCTTGTCAAGATGTTTTTGCTAAAAAAGAGAAATTAGTTTCAGATATGAATCAAAAGGGACTTGCATTTTACCAAAAGATTCGCAGATGGGCTAAAAATACTACTGTTGTTAGCGTTGAAGAGCAAGCATGTATGGGGTGCCATTTGATCATAAACGATAAAATTTATGCAGATGTTATAAAAGCTGAAGAGATTACGACTTGCCCACATTGTGGCCGTATCCTCTATGTGGAAACACACGAAGCGTAAGCTTGAGCCTGTTTGGAGTTTTTTATTTTATTTTAAGTGCAGTGCTCTATATTGTAGCACTTCCACTTTTAGTTTTTCTCTCATTTAAGCCAAAATATAAAGAATCTATCCCTTCTCGTTTCTTTCTTTTTAACAATCCAAGATTTAAAAGTAAAAGCGGTATATGGTTTCATGTGTGTTCATTAGGTGAAGCAAGAGCGTTAAAGCCGATTTTGGAACTATTGCCGGATGAAAATATAAAGATAACGACAATTACTCATACCGGGCAAGCTGAAGCAAAAAAATATAATGCTGAGGTGAGATATCTGCCTTATGAGATGTTTTTGCCTTTTTGGGCAACAGAAGAGAGGGTTTTGGTAGTACTAGAGGCGGAGTTTTGGTATATGCTCTTTAGTGTTATGAGAGCAAAAAGAGCCAGAATTATACTTTTAAATGCTCGTATTTCCGAAAAAAGTGTTAAAAAATATCTTCAATTTGCATGGTTTTATAAAAGACTCCTATCAAATGTGGAAGTAGTTTATGCACAGAGTGAAGCCGATAAAAATCGTTTTATTGCATTAGGTGCTAAAAATATAGAAGTTATCGGAAATATTAAACTTGCAGGCAAAATATCTAAAACAAAAGATTACCAAAAGCCTGAATCAGAGCTAATAGTTGCAGGTAGCACTCATGAGGGAGAAGAAGATGCTGTTTTAAAGGCATTTGTTGAATATAAAAAGCAAATGGATGCCAAGCTGGTTATTGTTCCAAGACACCCTGAGAGATTTGAAAAAGTATATGAGCTTATGCAAAAATATGCTGCTAATTCTTCTTTAACAATAAGCCGATTTTCGCAAAGTAAAGAGTTTAAGTCGGATATGATTTTGGTAGATGCAATGGGCGAGTTAAATAATATTTATGCAATAAGTGATATAGCTATTTTAGGCGGAGCTTTTAGAGACGATATTGGCGGCCATAATCCGCTAGAGCCGGCTTATTTTGGTTGTAAGATAATTACGGGAAAACACTTTTTTCATCAAAAAGAGCTTTTTAAGTATGTTCATCATGTTCAGTATGTGCAGAGCGATGAGATACATAAAGCACTCCTTAAGGCAAGAGAGCTACCATCAAGTATGGTAGATGAACAAATTAATTTAAAACCTGTAATAGACAGGATAATACAAAAATAAGGAAATAAATTATGGCAACAGAAAAAGCATATAAACTTTTAGCCGCTCAAGAAGGCATTTCAAATTCGGAAGCAAAGTCGATGATAGATCGTGGTTTGGTTTATGTCGGAAATAAAAAAGTAATGATAGCTAGAGGTGATGTAGATGCTAAAACTATATTTAGGGTAGAAAAAGTTGAAAAAATAAAACCGATTTTTGAAAATGATGATATTATTGTTATAGATAAGCCTGCTCATGTAAATTCGGATGAGATAGAGAGGCAGTTTAGGGATGCAAAACTTTTACATAGATTAGACCGTGAAACAAGCGGTGTTTTAATGCTTGTAAAAAATGAAGAATTTAGAGAAAAAGCAATACAAGAGTTTAAAAAAGACAGAGTCTATAAAGAGTATATTGCATGGGTAGAAGGTATTTTAAGCGAGAGCGTGGATATAGATAGACCAATTATTACCACGAAAAAGAACAATCGTGCTACATCAAATGTCTCGAGTAAGGGCAAGCCTGCAAGAACTGAAGTTTTTCCGGATATCGTAAGCGGTGGTAAAACAAAAGTAAAATGTATTATTCATCATGGAAGAACGCATCAGATAAGAACACATTTAAGATATATTGAACACCCGATTGTAGGCGATGAACAGTATGGCGGAAGAAGAGCAAAAAGGGTAATGCTTCATGCGTATAAGGTAAAAATTCTCGGTATGGAGTTCGTGGCACCTGAACCCAAAACATTTATTCACTTTGAGTAGATTCTAAATTTAAAGCAAACTTAAAGTAATATTTTGATAAAATTCGCAACTTTTTACACGCTTTAATTTAAAAGAGGAGGTCTTTATGTTTGATATATTAACAGATTCATTTACAAATGCTATTAAAAAAATTCGTTTTCATGATGATGATAAAGCTCTCACAAAGGCTCTTGATGAGTTAAAAAAATCTCTTTTAAAAGCGGATGTAAATCATAAAGTAGTAAGAGATTTAATCTCTAAAGTCCAAATTGAGACAAAGAAAAACGGCATAGGTAAAGATCAGTTTTTAGCAGCGCTAAGAGAGGCTCTCTATGAGCTCTTAGAGGTTGGCGGAAACAGAGGTTTTATTTTTGCTTCAACTCCTCCAACCGTTATTCTCATGACCGGGTTGCAAGGTTCTGGAAAAACAACTACGACCGGTAAGTTGGCGCTTTACCTCAAAAATAGACATAAAAAAGTGTTGGTTGTCGCGGCAGACTTACAGCGTTTAGCGGCAGTTGAGCAGCTTCGTCAGATTACTTCAAAAATAGAAGTTGAACTTTATGAGGATGAGAGCACTAAGAATCCGGTGGAAGTCGTAAGCGCTGCATTAAACAAAGCAAAAAGCGGTCTTTATGATGTTGTTTTGGTCGATACGGCAGGTCGATTGGCGATTGATGAAGAGCTTATGAATGAGCTTGACTTAGTTAAAAAAGTTGCAAATCCTAATGAGATTTTTTATGTAGCCGACTCCTTAACGGGTCAAGATGCAGTAAAGACGGCGACTACATTTAAAGAAAAAATCGGTATAGACGGCGTAATACTTACAAAATATGACGGCGATTCAAAAGGTGGGGTTGCATTAGGATTGTCGTCTCAAGTGCAGGTACCGCTTCGTTTTATAGGAAGCGGAGAAAAGCTTGAAGATTTGGAGATTTTTCTACCGGATCGAATTGTAAATCGCCTTATGGGATTTGGAGACATAGAAGGGCTTGCTGAGAAAACTTCATCTATGATTGATGAAAAACAGGCAAAAAAACTTACTTCCAAGATTAAAAAAGGTAATTTCAATTTTAATGACTTTTTAGAGCAGATGGAAAGTATGAAAAAAATGGGAAGTATGAAATCTTTAATTGGAATGATTCCTGGAATGGGTAATATGTCCAAAGCGCTTAAAGATTTTGATATGGAGAACTCTAAAGAGCTTAAAAATATAAAAGCAATGGTTTCTTCTATGACAATGAAAGAGAGAGAAGACCCGGAGCTTCTAAATAATTCTCGCAAGCAAAGAATTGCCGCAGGATGTGGGCTTAGTCAAGTTGAGATTAATCGTATGATAAAGCAGTTTAAAAATGCCGGTAAAATGGCAAAAAGATTTTCAGGCAAAAACGGCATGAAGGACTTGCAAGCTATGATGGGTCAAATGGGTGGTGCAGGAGCAATTCCTAGATAGGAGCTGTTTCTTGCCTTTTTGAGAGTAAATATATGAACTTTTTGAAGTTTATATATTTGCATTCAAAATGCAAAAATTTAACATATACAGCAAGTTGAAATATGACTTGCGCAGAGAAGGACAATATTATGGCAACAGTTATTCGTTTAACAAGAATGGGAAAAAAGAAAAAACCTTTTTACCGTGTAGCAGTAACGGACTCTCGTAAGAGAAGAGACGGTGGATGGATTGAGCTAATCGGATACCACAATCCTATGGCTAATGAAAAAGCAACGGTTGTTGATAACGAAAGATTAGATTACTGGTTGAGCGTTGGTGCTACAATGAGTGACCGCGTTAAGAAAATAACAGGTCGTTAATATGATATCAGATTTTGTCGCACAGTTTGCAAAGCTGATTGCATCCTATCCCGAGGATGTAAGGGTAGAAGTAAAAAAAGGCGATGAAACTACTGAGATTTTACTCTATGCAAATCAAGCCGATATCGGTAAGCTTATTGGCAAAGAGGGCAAGATGATTGGTGCAATAAAAACAGTCATATCTGGCTGTAAAGCCAAAGACGGTGTGAGTTATCGTATCAATGTCGAAGCAATTTAATAAACTCATTCATATCGCCACCATAGGCAAAGCCGTTGGGTTAAAAGGCGATATGAAACTTCATATACATAGTGATTTTCCGGAACAGTTTAAAAAAGGTGCTTCTTTTTTCATAAATGAAAATGAGAGCCTTGTTTTAAGTGATGTAAACCTTGAAAAAGGAGTTATCAGACTCTCCGGTTGCGCCTCCCCAGAAGATGCCAAAAAATTTACGAACAAGAAACTTTATACTACAATCGAGAGAACTAGGCAAGAGTGTAAACTTAAAGAGGGTGAACATTTTTGGTTCGACATTCAGGGCTGTAGAGTAATGGAAAATGGTAAAACATTAGGCATTGTTCAAGAAATAGAGAGAATTTCTATTACAAATTATTTAAATATCAAAACAGATGAGAATTTGGTAAAAAGCGGTTTTGCAAAAACTTTTTTACTTCCTTTGGAAAAACATTTTGTATTGGATACCGATGTAGAAAAAAAGATAATAACTACTAGCGGTGCAATGGATATTTTAGAAGCATCTTAATGAAGTTTACATTTGTTACACTTTTTAAGAATCTAATAGATGGATATTTTCAAGACTCAATATTAAAAAGAGCAATAGAGAGCTCTATTATAGAAGTTGGGTATTTAAATCCAAGAGATTTTAGCAATTCAAGACATAAAAAAGTAGATGATGCGGCTGTTGGCGGCGGAGCAGGTATGGTGATGAATCCGCAACCATTATTTGAGGCATTAAATTATTTAAAAACGAGCGATCAAGATATACATATCGTGTTTCTAACTCCAGTTGCAAAGCAGTTTAACCAAAAAGATGCAAAAAGATTGGCAAAAAAGAAACATATAGCTTTCGTTAGCGGAAGATATGAAGGTATTGATGAAAGAGTTGTTGAAAAATATGCCGATGAAGTTTTTTCTATAGGAGACTATATATTGACCGGTGGCGAATTGGCATCACTTGTAGTATGTGATGCTGTTTCAAGAAATGTTAATGGAGTTCTTGGAAATAGCGATTCATTGATGATTGAGAGTTTTGAGAGCGAACTTTTGGAAGCACCATCATTTTCTAAGCCACAAAATTATGAAAATAATTATGTTCCATCAGAATATTTAAAGGGAAACCATAGTAAAATTCGCTTACTAAAACTCGCTTTATCTGAAGGCAAGACGAAATTTTTTCGTCCAGAGCAGCTTTTAAAGCACAAAACAAGGAAATCTTATGAGAAATAAGTACATAGAAAACTTTGAAAAAGCACAAATAGCTGAGAAAAACATTCCAGATTTTCGTGCCGGTGATACTGTAAATCTAGCAGTAAATATTAAAGAGGGTGACAAAACTCGTATTCAAAATTATGAGGGAGTTTGTATTGCAAGACGCGGACAAGGAACGGGCGAAACTATTACTGTACGCAAAATAGGCGCAAATAGTATTGGAATTGAGAGAATTTTTCCAATTTATAGCGAATCTATTAGTGAAATCAAAGTTATTCGTCGTGGTCGTGTTCGTAGAGCGAAGTTGTTTTATCTTCGTGATCTTGCAGGTAAAGCAGCTCGTATTAAAGAACTTAGAAGAAAGTAGTCTTCTAAGTTTTCTATACCGTCCCCCCCCTCTACTCATTACCTTTTTGCAACTTAATTCATTTTTCTCATCTATATCTTTTTAAATTTTTACTTATAATTGTCTATTATAATGACAGTAATTTCTACAAATAGAAAAAACATTATTTTCCATTATTTTAAGCGCCGGTTAAGAGACATTTCTCTATAATTCCCATCCACAAACAGGAAAGACCTAAGGTTTAGGTTTTGTAGGGTTTGAGATCATTGAAAA